>JAEDMC010000087.1 GCA_016303225.1 Kiritimatiellia bacterium | reverse complement strand
TTTTTGGATGTTTGGTTGCGTATTATACACTTTTTCAGTTCATGAAGCAAGGGGGCGGATTTTAATGTGGGAATATGGAAGTCTGAAATGAGCGTCAATCCCTGAGTGCAATGGAAACAGCCTCCAAAAGAGTGTTGCCAGTAGGGGCGGCTTCGCGAAGACGCCAGCCGGCATGACTCCCCTGCGCGCAGAGGACACAGCGGACGCCGAGCGCGTCGGCAACCTCCTTGTCATGGAGGGCGTCGCCGATCAGGACGACATCCGGCGTCTCGCCGTCCGCCGGCGCGATCTGACGCATGAGCTCCAGCGCGCGGTCTAGCTTCGACGCGCCGTCCAGGTTGTCCGTACCGTAGATGCACTCCATATATGGCGCGACACCAAAGTTCCTGGTCACCGCGTCGAGCAGGTCCTGACGGAGGGCGGAGATGATCGACTGCCTCGAACCCGTCGCCTTCACCCGCTCGAGCGCCGCGATCGTCTCGCCGTTGAGGCTGACCGGCTGGCGGGAGTAGATCTCGTGATATTCGCGTGCGAGCGCATCCCATTCGGAGTCCGGAACCGGCATCCCGATCTGCTCGTAGAACGGACGGCAGGGAAACGCGAAGTGGTCACGGTAGAAGTCCATCGCGATGGACTTCACACCGCGCCGCGTCAGCATGGCGTTCAGCGTGTCGAGAGCCGCCTGCGTGTCGTCCAGCAGCGTCCCGTTCCAGTCCCAGAGGATGTATTTCAAATTCCTAGCGCTTCGCGAACCACCTTGCCGAAGGCCTTGGCGATGTGCATCATGCCCCAGTCGTTCGGATGGCAACCGTCGACGGTGCCTTCGAAATCGTCCGCATGCTGTCCCTCAGCCGGGAGGAAGTAGAGCTTCTTCCAGCCTTCCTTGACGAGCTGGTCGTAGAGCGGCTTCACGTACTTGCTGCGGTCCCGGATCGCCTTGCTCTGGGCGGTGTTGCAGTAGACGTCGCAGCCCTCGGCCATCACGATCGGAACGTCCGGACGAAGCCGGCGCAGGTTGCGCACGAACTTCTCGTAGCGCGCCTCCATCAGCTCTGGTGCCATGTTCCAGACGCAGTCGAGGACGTAGCAGCTCGCGTCAATCGCCGCGAGGTGCTCGCTCATCTCCAGCTCGCCCCGTCCGGACCCGGAGAAGCCGAGGTTCACGATCGGTACGTCGAGATCGCGTCCCATGATGGACGGAAACGCGAGGCCCGGACGCGAACAGCAGCCGCCGTGCGTGATGGACGTGCCGTAAAAGACGACGGGCTTGTCGATGCCGCTCTTGCGCGGACCAAGCGCCTCGACCTTCGCCGTCGGATCGATGCCGAGACGGAACGACTTGATGCCGTTGTAGAGCGGCAGGTTCACGATGCAAGGGGTCCCGGGCGTCCAGTCGACGGACTGCGAACCGCCCTTCTTCGCATCCCAGATGCGGCCGGTCTTCACGTAAATCCATTTGCCCTTCTCCGCATCGAAGCGGTAGACGTCGATGCCGCTCACGCCGGTCGCGGGCATGTGGTCCATCGACAGCATCCCATCGTAGGGCACCCATTCGAACTTGAGCGTCTTCGAGTCGGTCTTGAAGCGGAACTGCATGCCCGCCGTGTGGTGCTTCATCGACCTGACGCCGCCATTGACGTTCGTCGTCACGTTCTTCGGCAGACGGTCGTAGTAGTGGTCGACGTCGGCGAACGCGCGCCCCTCGATCGGCAGGAACTTGCCGTCGATCCACTTGACGCCGTTCGTGACGACCGCGTTCTCCTGCGCCATGGCGGGATCATACTTCGAAATCGACTCCTGCCCGGCAGACAACGACAGGGCTGCGAAACAACCAACCAACAACGTGAGCTTCATGTTATTTTTCCTTTCTCAATCAGCGAGAACCTTGATGACGAGCTTCTTCACCGCCTTGCGGCCGTCGTCCGTGCAGCACGGCGCGTGCGCGCCAAGCGGCGGGAGGAACATCGCGAACTCGCCTTTGCGAACCTTCACCGGCAGGAGCTTCTGCTCGTAGAAGCGAATGTCCGGACCATTGAAGTTCTTCTGCGCGCCGCGGGGATCGAGGCGGCCGACGCCGAAGATCTCATCGCCGTCCAGCGGCACCTGGATGTCGATGTAGGCCCTGTGCGCTTCCGTCAGGCTCTTCGCCCACGGCTTCAGCTCGGCGTCCTGCAAGAAGGCAAACACCTTCTCGCCGTCAATCGCGAACTTGGACCCGTCCGCCTTGAGGTTCTCCCAGCCCTTCTCCTGCAGGAACTTGAACGCGGGCGCGAAGTTCTTGCAGAGACGGCCGTACCGGCCGACGTTGTCGAGGCTGTCGATCACGAAAACGGGCTTGTTGTCCGCCTGCGTCGCCTTCGCGAGCGCCTTGACGACCTCGTTCGCAAAGAGCGCATTGCCCCGCTCGTTGAGGTGCGTGCCGTCGACCGTGAACTCACGGACCTTCTTGTCCGCCTTCGCCTTGATGAGCGTCTTGAAGAGCCCGTTCATGTCCGCGAACGGCAGGTCGCGCTTCGCGGCGAAGTCGCGGATGAACTTCGCATAGTCGTCCTGATTGCGGTTCGCGACGTGCTCGAGCTCCTCGACGACCGGGGTCGGACCGAGAATCGCGACTTTCGCGCCGGAGGCGAGGATCTTCTCGACGATCTCCGTGTACTTCGCCTTGAACTCGGCGAGGGGCACGCCC
The DNA here is from genome assembly GCA_016303225.1 of Kiritimatiellia bacterium. GTDB lineage: Bacteria > Verrucomicrobiota > Kiritimatiellia > RFP12 > UBA1067 > UBA1067. Next base: position 9,184 of record JAEDMC010000087.1, on the reverse strand, counting down.
TTGTTCTCGCCGCCGTTCGGCGGATCGTTCACGCCGTCGGAGAAGATCACCCAGTCGGGCTTCTTCGAGAGGACGTCCTTCTCGAGCCGCGCGAGCATCTGCCGGCAGCTGTCGCCGCTCACGCCCGCGAAGACGGGCTTCACGTCGATGCCGCCGTCCTTCAGCGCCTTGAGGACGACGTTGACGTAGCCCCACGGCTTCTCCGTCCCCATCTGCGTGATCGAGTCTCCCAGGAACGCGACCGTGTCGCCGCTCTTGATCAGCGCCGGCTTCTCCTCGTATTTCGTCACGGCGTCGTAGAGGTCCTTGACGGAGCCGTCGGGACGAATCTCGAACTGGTCGTTGAGCTTGCCCTGCTCGTGCCAGTTCCAGCTCGTGAAGACGAGCTTGTCGGACGAGACGTCCAGCGTCAGGGCCTCGCACTGGTCGAGGATGACCTGGCAGTAGTTGTACTGGTCGGAGACGTTCATCTTGCGCTTCGGCGCGTTCGGCATTCCCTTGAGGACGAAGCTGTTCGGGTCGTGGCGCATGTAACGGTGCTCGTGTCCGCCCATCACGAGATGGACGCGCCCCTCGTCCGTCGTGTCGTTGAAGAACTCGTCGAAGCACTTGCCGACGATGCCGTCGTGTCCGTCATAGTGCGTGCCGTAGTGGCTCATCACGATGCGGAACTTCGCCTGCTTCCACTGGTCCGTCTTCTTCAGCTCGCGGAACCACGCGACCTGCTCCTGCAGATAGGCCTCGTACTGCTCGCGCGCGGCGGCCGTGTTGTTCCACTCGCGGTTCGGGTCGAGGATCACGTAGAGGACTGGGCCTTGCGCGACAGTGTAGTAGTTGCGGGCGTCGGCACGCGGGAAGAAGCGCTTCCACTGGCCGAACTCGCGCCCGTTCAGGTCATGGTTGCCGCGCACGAAGACGGACGGCTTGGAGTGTCCCCAGAGCCGGCAGACGTCGTCCATGAAGCCGAAGGTGATGTAGTAGAGCGGATCGCTGCCGAAGCGGTCCTCGACGTTGTCGCCGAGGAAGAAGTAGAGGTCGGCCGACGCCGCGCCGGAGCGCTCGTACATCGGATCGAGCACAAGGCGCGAGGCGCCGTGGAAGTCGGCGGTGAACCACGCGCGGTAGCTGTCGCGCTTCGGGTCGAGCGTCCGGAACGTGTAAATCTCGCGTCCGACCGCGATCTCGGTGTAGGGCGTCTCGAAACTGTTCATCGTGTCGACGAGGCGGTACTCGTATTCGGTTCCCGGCTTCAAACCCTTGAGGAAGAAGACGTGCACGTTGTCCGTATAGTCGATGAGGCCGTAGCTCGTATTCCACTGGCGGACGAACTTCTCCGTGCCCTTCTCGCGATACTCGACCGCAGCGCCGCACACGACGCGCGTAATGAAGCCGATCGTCATCGTGTCGTAGCCGGGGTTCGTCAGCCACGGACCGTGCATCGGCCGCGTGAAGTCCATCTGCCCGCGCACGTTCGCCCAGGCGTTGGTGTCCTTCACCGTCACGGGGTTGAACTGCCAGTCCTGGTAGTGCTCGATGCCGTCTCCGTTCAGGGCGAACGCCGCGCCCGCCAGCGCCGCCGAAAGTCCGCCGATCAGGGTCTTCTTCATCTTCCTTCCTCCTCTTGAACGTGAACTCACTTGTGAACCTTGATAACGATTTTGCGGATCACGTCGCCGCCGACTTCGTCGCAGCACGGCGCGTGGGCGCAGGTCTCCGGCCAGAGAATCGCGAACTCGCCCGGATGAAGCGTCAGCGGCTCTACGGCGACGCCGTCGTAGAAGCCGATGTCCTTCTCCTCGTCGAAGTCGCCCGGCGTCTTCGGATCGAACCGGCCGACGCCGATGATCTCACTGCCGGAGAGCGGCAGCTGGATGTCAAAGTACTCGTGATGGACCTCGGGACGGCCCGTGCCCCACTCCTTGAGCGTCGCCTCCTGAATCATCGCATAGACATTCTCGCCGTCCAGCGAATAGCGCCCGTTCGGCAGCGACTTCAGGTCCTTGCGTTGCAGAAAGGCGATCGCCTTTCCGAAGCCGGGGCCCAGCTTGGCATATTCGCCGACGTTCTCCAGCGAATCGGCGACATAGACTCCTTCAAGTTTCTTCATGACAGCAAGATTGTTTTTCGGACATTAGACATGAGACGTTAGACGGCGAGCGGGTCTCGGACGCGGATCGGCTCGAGAGACGACGCCTTCTTCGTCGACGGATCAAACGTGATGACGGCGCCTTCGAGGACGCATGGACCCTCGGCCACCTCGAAGCGCGACGGCATGCCGGTGACGAACTTCTTCGTGACGGGCTTGAGGTCGCGTCCGATCGACGAGACGTAGGGGCCGGTCATCCCGAGGTCGGTCAGATACGCCGTCCCCTTCGGCAGGACGAGCGCGTCCGAGGTCTGCACATGCGTGTGTGTGCCAACGACGGCGGTGACGCGTCCGTCCAGATAATAGCCGAGCGTGATCTTTTCGCTCGTCGCCTCCGCATGGAAGTCGACGAAGACCGGAACGTCCTTCGGGATCTCGGCGAGGACGCGGTCCATCGTCTTGAACGGATTCTCGACGGGATTCATGAAGACCTGCCCCTGCACGTTGACGACGGCGAAGCGGAAAGTCGGCATCGTGACGAGGCACCAGCCCTTGCCCGGACATTCCGCCGCGTAGTTGGCGGGACGGACCAGGCGGTCGACGCCGCCGATCTGTCCGGCGAACTCCTTCTGTCCCCACGTGTGGTCGCCGAGCGTGATTGCGTCCGCACCTGCCTCGAAGATTTCCTTCGCCAGCGCCGCGGTGATGCCCGAGCCGGCCGCGCAGTTCTCACCATTGACAATTGCTGCGTCGATGCCGCGCTCCGCCTTCAGCTGCTTCAGCTCGCGCTGTAGGATCCTGCGGCCGGGGCCGCCGACGACATCACCGATCATCAAGAGTTTCATTTCCTGTTCTCCAGCCATTCGGTCGCCGCCTTGTCGCCGCGGGCCGCACGCCCGCGCATCGCCCAGTAGAGGCTGCGCTCGGCATCCTTTTCGACACCGTGGCCGAACTGGTAGCAGGCGGACATGTTGTCCATGCCCTCGGGATGTCCGGCGTCGGCCGCCGCCTTGAAACAGAGAAAGGCCAGGCCCATGTCCATCTTGCAGCCGAACCCGCGCAAGTAGCATGTCCCGAGGTTGATGTAACCGTTCGGATCCCTCTTGGCCGCAGCCTTCTGAAAACAGGAAAAGCTCGTCTTCAGGATGCTGACCAGTCCGTTCGTGGAGATGTTCTCGCGCTGCAGGGCCTCCTGCAGGGCAATGGATCCGAGGGCGTTCAGCGCCTGCACGTTGCCGCCGTCCGCCGCACGCTTCAGGTACTTGAAATCGTTCTTCTCCATGGACAGCAGATACCACGCAAGCGGATTGTCCGTCTTCTCCGCCAGATTCTGAATCTTGTCCCGCGAAGCATTCAGATACTTCTTGGCGAGCGCCTTGTCTTCGCTCGTCACGCCGACCACATACTGCTGCAGCGGCTTGCCGTCCCGGGCATCGCGTTCGACGATTTCCTTCGCCTCGGAAAAGGTCCGGACGCCGACCGCATTCCGCGAGTTGAGAACGACCGCCACGGCGTCGGCGGAAGAAAGAGTCGCCAGCAAAGAAAGAGCGGCCAAAATCATAGGTATGGGCGATAGGTGTTGCTCACCGTTTTCCAGGTCTTCTTCTGGGCGCAGATCGTCAGCGTGCGTCCGCAGCGTCCAAAGGTCCACCAATGCGGACGCTCGACGTCGACGATGTTGAAACCGCAACGCACCAGCGAATAAATCTCGGGCAGGGTATAGCCCTCGTCCTGCTCCTTGACTTTCTCCGGCACGACGAAAAACAGCCGTCCATCCGGCCTGAGCACGCGGTGAGCCTCCCTGACGCGAGCGGCCGACACGGCCGCCCCATCCATCAGCACGACCTCGAACTGCGCGTCCTCAAAGGGGAACTCCGTCACAGCCTCGATTGCCCGCATCACCTTTCCGCGATAACGCAAAAAGGCCTCGGGCACCCCGTTTTCCGGGAACCCGACCTCGAGACTCGTGCGGATGTCCTTCAGGTGAGGCATATCTCCTGCTCTTCGCGCGTGGCCATGTCCTTCAGGCGCGCAACGCCCTTCTCGACGTCGTCCGGACCGAGAAACACCGCCTTGGCGGCCGCGCTCTGGTCGGCGTGCGAGAAGAACTTCTTCGGCTTCTGCGCCTTCAGGGAAAGGTCAACCGCTTCACCGTCCGCCCGCAGTTTTGCCGCGAGCTTGAGCGCCGCATCGCGCTGCTCCGGGAACATGAAGCCGACCGCGACGCCTTTCTTCGCACGGACCGCATCCGCCCCGAGCCGCGCCTTCAGGAGCTCGGTGACGACGACGTCGCCGAAGCCCAGGCCGACGGCCGTAGCCGGCTCGCCGCCGATCGTGGTGAGAAGGTTGTCATATCGTCCGCCGCCGAAAATGGCGCGGAATTCGCCCGCCGTGTCAAAGCACTCGAAGACGACGCCCGTGTAGTAGCTCAGGCCCCGAATGACCGAGATGTCGAACTGAAGCGCGTCCGCAAAACCCGCGATCTCGGCGAGGCGGAAGAGATCCTCCAGCTCGGCACAGCCCGCATAGCTCTTGAGGTCCATGATCTTGAACGTCGCCTCGACGTCCGCATCGGAGAGTCCGCCGTCCTTCAGCATCGCGGCGATTTCGCTGTCGGGCATCTTGCCGCGCTTGTCCAGCGCGAGGAACACCTGCGCGTGCTTCTCCGCGGCAATGCCGCTCTTCGCGAGAAGCTCGCCGAGGAACTTGCGCGAGGAGACGTGCACCTTGAAGTCCCTCGTCGTGAGGCCCATCCGACGAAGCGCATCCACCGCCGCGCCGATCACCTCGACTTCCGCGAGAATCGACTCCTCGCCGATGATGTCGACGTTCCACTGGTAGTGCTCGCGCTTGCGGCCCTTCGTCATGCGCTCGTAGCGGAAGCACTGCGCAATCGTCGTCCACTTGAGCGGGAACGGAAGCTCCTTCTGCCGCTGCGCGACCATGCGCGCCAAAGTCGGCGTCATCTCGGCCCTGAGCGCCAGGTGACGCTCGGACTTGTCGTTGAAGTGGTAGATCTGCTCGCCGACTTCTTCGCCCGCCTTGCGCGCGAGAAGCTCGTAGCTCTCCACCACGCACGCGTCGTACGGCTCGAACCCGGCCGCCTCGCCCGCTGCGCGAAACGCATCAAACACCTTGTTGCGCCACACCATGTCCTCAGGATAGAAATCCCGCATGCCGCGCGGCGCCTCGAAACTCAACTTCTCTGCCATAACGAGTGTAGTATAGCAAAAATTAGAGCTGTGCGACGAACGGGTGGCGCTTGGACGCCGCCTACGGGACGCGCTCGACGAGGGACTCGATCGTCGTGCAGAGAGCCTGGGCCAGCGGATAGACCGTGTCGAGCTGCGCCTTGTTGATGTCCTTGCGACGCTGCTCGAACTCCTGTATCGTACGCACCGACACGCCTGAGATGGACGCAAGATCGCCCTGGCTGATGCCGAAGCGCTCTCGCATCCGTCTCAGGTTCGTCTCGGGATGCACCGCGCGATAGAGGCGGTCAATCTCGTCAACGAACTGCGAGATGTCCATCTCGTGATAAGGCGAATACATCCCGACGACCACCTTGATCGGCGCAATCAGGTCGATTTCGGCGAAGGCAAGCCCGCGCAGCCACTGGTAATGCGCAAGCGCCCACGCCGCCCAGTATTCCGGTCCCTTCTCGTCCCTGCAGACGGGCTTCTTCACGCGCCGGTACTTCGTCTTCGTGCGGTCGAGCACTTCGTACGCAAGCTCGATGCCGCTCATGCCCGCAAGCAGCCGCGACTCGCCGCGACCAAAGCCGTCGGCGACCCCAGACTCGAGAAAGAGCGTCCAGAACGCTTCCGTCTCTAAGCCCAGCTCGTGGACCGCAAAGTCCAGCATCCGACCAAGCGACTTCTGCGCCCGGTACAGGTACGACCTATCGTAGGCGCTTGTCACCGCTAGTGATCCTTTCGTCGATGATGCGGTCGATCCGCAAGTCGCCGGGCAGGCGCTTCTTGCGAAGCCCGTCGAGGTACTCGTGCCGCGCCGCCTTGTCGCGACGTTCCTTGCTGAGAAGCCAGTCCTTGCGCAAGGCCGGCAGCGCATCGTCGAACTTCAGCGCCTTGAAAGCCCTTTCGCTCTTGAGCACGTACTGGTTGCCAAGTTCTCCATGCCGCAGGGCCGCCGACAGCTGACGATAGGTGATCGCGCCCGAGATAAAGTCCTGCGCAAAGGAAAAGTAGCTGTCGTCCGCACGGTAGCCGATGACGACATCAGACTCCTTATACGGCACCGAGAAGTTCTTGAGAAGATACGCCTTGGCTTCCGACGGCAAACCGTACTCCGTCTCGAACTGGCGATTCTCCAGCAACACGGCCAGCCAATGGAGGATGCAATACTGCGGGTCGTTGAGATTAAGAATCGACAGGCCTCGCTCGTCAATTATGTAGCGGTTCGCCCATCCGTCATGATCCACCGCGACAGCCCACTCCATGGCGAGCGGCTCGGCTTCCGTACAGTAGAAGCCAAGGCCATAGTCGTTGTGCCGCTTGCAGAAGCCAAACTTCGGAGCGGTGATCCGATCCTTCGAACCATGATAGAGCGTACGCATCCCTCTTTTCTCCAACGCAGAATATTATACGCCTTTAAGCGGATAATATCAAGGGTGCGATTAATGTCGACATAGTCTGTCTACTACCGACGCTTGCGCACGGTGATCGTGCGATTCGCACGGGACGAGGACTGGCGGCGGCAAGCCTTCAGGTAATCCGCCCGAAGCGAGTCCAACATCACCGGCTGCCACAATCCGGACTGTCTCTTGATCGTCACGGTCAGGACGCCGTCCCTGACCTCCGACGTGACGACGTTGTCCATCCAGGCGTGAAACGACTCGGGCAGGTGCTCGATCTCCGTGTAGCCCTCGGGGAAGCGGACAACCACCGTGTCGACTTTCGGATCCGTCGCCGCAACCACGACCGGCGTCTCGCGCACCGTGCCCGTCAGATTCGGCAAGATCTCGTCAAACGCCGGCAGGGTGATCGTGATCGCGTCTCCGCTCACCGTGGCGAAGTCAGGCACGAAGCAGGAGAAGGCCGTCTCCGCCGGATACCCTTCCGTGTCCGTCGTGAGCTCGCTCGTCGCACTCGCCGCCTGGGCAATGCCCCCCAAAAGCGACTGGTAGAAGCGGCTGCGCATCTCCGGTAGGATCTCGGAGAACTGCTTGCGGAACCCGCCAACCTGCGCGCCATAAGCCCGATTCGTGACGGAAATGTCCACAGCGCCGTTCTCACGGACGATGAACTCGGCGCAATCCTCGTCCCTCTCGGCATACTTCGTCTCGACATTCCGCACGATCCCGAACTCGCCGCTTTCCGGATCGAAGTAGTTGCTCCGGTCATAACCAGTCGCCCCAATCGGCGTGTACTCGTTCTCCGTCCCGAGGAAGTACTCCTTCGTCTCGCCGCCGAACCACAAGAACCCGCCTTCGCGGACCCGCACGCGGCAGAGCGCCAGCGAATACGCGCGGATGTTCGGCTTCTCGACCTGATTGAGACGCTTGATCTCCATCGGACTCTTCGCGTCGTTCGCCGCAAAGACCACGTCGGCGTCATACCCCGCCCCGCGCAACAGCGCGCAAAGCGTACGAATATAGTCAAGCCGCGTCGCATAGCGCTCCTTCAAGACGGTCTGCGGATCGGTCAACTGCTGCTCAAGCGGCAGCTCGTAAAGCGAGGGTCCGACCAACTTCACATACTTCGCCATCCAATTACGAATATCCCCGATGGAGGACTCCGGACTTAAGACGGAAGACTCAAGGCCTTCGACTTCGACGGATTCTCTCAGCCGCTCGGCCGCCCTCTCCCAATCGCCGCGCGTGATGATCTCATGATCGCGCCAGAGAATGCCCGTCGGCTGCGACGGCTCGTCGGGAAGTCGCTTCACCTTCGTAAGGTCGCGGGCGAAGTCATTCACCCGACGCACCATCCGATCGACCGGCTGGTACGAATCGAAATACATGCAGGCGTAGAACGGAGCGGGGGCGTTCGTGACCGTCACGACCGTCTTCACGGAAATGACGCTCCCGATCTCAACCGACGGCAGGTTCACGATCTTGATCTTGCCCGCCGGATAACGCGGCGCCGCGCTCGCCCAGCCGCAGTCCATTTCGTTGATCTCCTTCGGCGAAACGGAATAGACCTTGCCGTTCTTGTTGGAGACAGTTGCCTCGAGAATGTCGATCCGCTTCCAGCTCGGATGATAGCCGAACTTAAGCTCGGCGGAATCCTTCTTGCCCTTGTAGGTCAGCACCTCCTTGACATCGATGTTCGTCGTCACCCAGGAATAATCGGAGCAGAGCGTCGTCTCGCTCGAATCGAGGATGCGCAGCACGTTCGCGTCATGCAGGCGGTCACTCGCGAAAATCGGCTTCTTCCGCTCCGCCGCCTCCACGCGCTTGATCTCCTCGCGCAGGCCCGGGTAGGCGTCGGGTGCGAACTCCACCGCACTCAACGTGAGAGAACGGTCCACAGTCAGTTTGCCGTCCGCACTCCTGAACGTGCGGACATAATCGTAGCTGTTCGCCGTCTTCTCGTCCTTCGGCAGCTCCAGCACCTTGCCGAGCGCCCCGCCAAGGTCGATCGTCAGCTGCTCATGCACCTTCGCCGTCGTATCCAGCTTCAGCGTGAACTTGCGCTTCTCCAGGGACGTGTTCCCCTCCAACAGCCAATTGGCGAGTCCCAGCGTCTTTGAGATGGTCGGCACCGTCAGCTCGTCCTGCGTCTCGCCGCGAATGACCATCTCGGGGAACTTCGCCGCCAGCTTGACCGCGAGGGGCTTCGCCGTGTCGCGCAGGTCGGACGGCGCAATCTCGCACTTGGCGAGCTCCACGCCGGGAGACACCGTCTTCAGAATGCGCTCGAACGTCTTCACGCGCTCCTCCGGCGTCCGCTTCACCAGCGCCCCGCGGTAGGCCGTGTCATTGATGCCCTTGAAGGCAATGTCGGCCTCGAAGAACATCGACCCGTCGCGCGACAGCGTCGCCGACGAAACGATGTCGAGGGCGTTCTCCTCCGGCGGCGGCACGGGCGAGGTCATCAGCTGCTCGCCCTCTGGCCGTGCCACGAGGTAGCTGTT
>JAEDMC010000086.1 GCA_016303225.1 Kiritimatiellia bacterium | reverse complement strand
AGGCGCCGGGCTTCGGCGACCGCCGGAAGGCGATCCTCGAGGACATCGCGATCCTCACGGGCGGCAAGCTCATCAGCGAGGACATCGGCATCAAGCTCGAGTCCGTCACGGTCGACATGCTCGGCCGCGCGAAGAAGGTCGTCGTCGACAAGGACAACACCACGATCGTCGAGGGTCTCGGCAAGGGCGCGGACATCAAGGCCCGCGTCGAGCAGATCAAGAAGCAGATCGAGGAGACCACGTCCGACTACGATCGCGAGAAGCTTCAGGAGCGTCTCGCCAAGCTCGCCGGCGGCGTTGCCCTCATCAAGGTTGGCGCGGCGACGGAAGCTGCGATGAAGGAGAAGAAGGACCGTGTCGACGACGCCCTGCACGCCACCCGTGCGGCCGTTGAAGAGGGCATCGTCCCCGGCGGCGGCGTCGCCTATCTCCGTGCGCAGAAGGCCGTCGAGGCCCTCGACCTCGAGGGTGACGAGAAGGTCGGCGCGAACATCATCGCCCGTGCGATCGAGGCGCCGCTCCGCAAGCTCGTCGACAACGCCGGACTCGAGGCCGCGCTCGTCATCGCCAACGTCAAGAAGGCGACCGGCACGAACGGCTACAACGTCCGCACCGGCGAGTACTGCGACCTCCTGAAGGCCGGTGTCGTCGATCCGGCGAAGGTCACGCGCAGCGCCCTCCAGAACGCGGCGTCCATCGCGGGACTCCTCCTCACGACCGACTGCATGGTCACGGATCTCCCCGAGAAGAAGGAGTCCTGCGGCTGCGGCGGTCATGGCGGCGCCCCCGACATGGGCGGCATGATGTAATCCTCGGAGAATATCCGGCTACGGCCAAAAAGAGCGGCGACCCTTAAGGGCCGCCGCTCTTTTTCAGACCTGTCTTGTATCTGTTTCTGTTCGGGCTTTCCACGGCCTCACATCAGACAGTGCGAGGCGTTGCCTTTTATGTCTTCAAGTTGAAGACAAATCACAACAAATCATGAATGGTGTGTGTCCGATAGCGTTGGGAATGCTATAATAATGCGTATGGAGCTCCTAATGGTGTAAGAAAAGGATAAATTTGACGAGTAAAGGATAAGGAAAATATATCGATCTATCTATGACCTTTGAGGAAGTCGAGCAACGGGCCGAGAGGGGCGATGCGGAAGCGCAGTACCAATATGCGTTTGCGCTGGCTAATCTGACGCAAGCGGAGCGGAGCCCGGCGCAGGTGGCGAAATGGTTGCGATTGTCGGCGCAGAATGGCAGCGAATCTGCTCGCCAGTTGATTTGGTCGTGCGGAGTTGATCCCGACGACGGGCGGCTGTACGCCGAAGTCCGCATTCTGCTTTTGCAGGAGTTGTGGCGGCAGCAGCAAGAAGAGTGGGCGAAGGAGCTGGATGATGCGGATCAGTTCATGGTTGTGCCGTCGGTGGAGCCCGACAAGGATTCGCAGTATGGCGATGCGTGGCTCTTGAAGAATCTGCCGGAGGGCACAAAGGTGCCAGGAGCGCAGAGCCGCGTCATGGTTAGGACGCCCGATTTGAACTGTGCCAATCCGTCGTTTGCGGCACGCCTGATTATCGCGGTTCGGGATCGGTTCGGCGGCGATGCGCCGGCCGTGTACAAGGCCGCGCACATCGACCGAAAGACCTATTCGGCGATTGTCAGCAACGAGCTTCGTCCCGTGTCGAAGCGCACTGCGGTGGCCTTCGCCTTTGCGCTCCGCCTGACGCGCGACGAGGCCGACGACTTCATCCGGTCTGCCGGCTATTGCTTCTCAATGTCGATCCTCGAAGACATGGTCTTCACCGCCTGCCTCGAAGCCGGCATCTACAACTGGGAGAAGGTCAACGAGATTTTGGCGTTGCATGAAGGAGGAGGTCAAGATGATGATCTTTTATAAAACACTTGCGGTGATGGTTTTCTTGGCAGGATTGTTCACGGGCACATATATTGCCAGAGTGGCGAACGAGCCAAATGAATTTTTTGGGATTGTGATTCTTGCTGGTTCAATAGGGCTTTCAAAGAAACTGTGGAGTGTTAAATAAGGAGGCGAAAAGTATATGTATTTCCTTTGGGCTTTTCAAATTACTTGCTGGACAGCGATGGCTGTTTTGGGATGGCGATTCATAGGTGATGGGTTCCTCTTGACGATAGTAGGCGGTGTCATGATAATCTTAGCAATAGGAAGATTCCTGCGGTGTGCACGCTTTGCGCCAATTATGGCGATCATCGTTGCAGCGATGACGATTGCGTCAATCAATTCGTGTACGTACAAAATGTCAAAGGTAAAACATCGGAGTGCTTATGAATCTGAGTATGTACGGTAAAATAAGAGGTGTTTAAGATGCGAGGGTCAACTGGAAGTTTCTTGGGCGATCTTGCGGCTTGTGTTTTAGTCGGAATCGTTTTGTTGATTTTAGGTATTGTCTGGCAGATCATTACAGGAGGGCGAAAATAAACACCGGCAAACGCAACGGGTTTGGTGGTTTTGGTATAATATAGTCAAAATGGATGGCTGTGGGTGGCTGTATGAGCGAAGATCAGTGGGGTGAATATCTGCGGGCAAAGGAGCCGGGCGTGCGCGAAAAGGCGTATGTCTGGAAGACGGTCATTTGCACGAACGTGCCGTAGGGTATCGAGGAGTCGGCGGAGTATCTGGAACTGGTTTTCCGTAATCTGTTGTTGGGCGAGTCGAATGTCTTGCAAAGTCGGTATTTGATTGCCGGGGACCCAGGTGCCCCCACAAGTAATCCTACAAGTAAAAGTGCGTTGCTGAGACCGCTGAGTCTCGGTTTTTGCAATAAGTATGCCATCTGTTTATCGAAGGAAGGCGGTGAATAATGGAAGTAAAATGCCCTGTTTGTGAGTTGCCGTTAGAGGTGACTGGTGAATTGATGGGACAACGGGTTTCTTGTCCGTATTGTGAGGCCTGCTCTTATGTCGCACAATGGTGTGGGCAAATGACATTGCTGGATGCAAAACTGCGAATGTCTGCTGGTGAGTTGTTTGAACTAAAGAGGGTGTATAAATTCATCAACATTTGCGATCCTAGCAAGTCGGTACTGTTTCCAACTGAGAGAATAGCAAAATTATACGCTGAGACCTTTTGGGACGGACGCAACGCCAATTTGCAGTATAAAATCGTCGAGTTCCATGTTGATGGGACAAAAGAAATACCATTCTTTCAGCATAAGGATTTTCCATATTCTGTGGAGGAGGAACTGAAATGGCAAATGGACAAAGAATATCAGGAAGATCAGGATTTTTATAATCGACCAATAATTCTCCCTTGGTAAACAACAGGACCATGAGTTGGTTGGGACTTTAAGGGCGTCAGTTGGGTCCTCATGGAAGAAAAATGTTGATAACTGATTGGTTGGCGGGAAGAATTGCTATCGGTTTTTGAGCGACGAGTTCTACTGGGCTGATGTTGGATGTGGCTTGGCGTGATACAATTAGAAACGGAGTTTGAAAATGAAGACGAACGAATCTCAAAATGTCGAGTACAAGCGGAGTTGGCATGACGAATACCTGAAATCGGTGCGCGGGTTTGCCAATGCGAAGGGCGCGACGATATAATTTGAAGCGGAGGTGAGGATATGACACTGAAAGAAGAGATTGCGCAGGGAGAGAATGTCGCGCTTGAGTTCAAGGAGGCGAGGCCGAAGGATTCGCTCAAGTACCTCAAGATGGTCGTGGCGTTTGCCAATGGACGCGGTTGGTGCATGGTGTCGGGCACCTCGCACCAGTTCGAATGATGGTATAATTTCTGGAGATATCTGACATGATTTACACTGAACAGATCGTTCGGGAGACGTTGGAGCGGGGCGAGACGTTCTCCGTCGAATGCAAGTTGGCGAAAAGGGAGATTCCCGGCACTTTCTGGGAATCCTTCAGCGCCTTTGCGAATTCGGACGGCGGCGTGATCTTCCTCGGCGTTCGCGAGGAGAATCATGAGTTTACGGTTGAGGGTGTTGAGGACGCCAGAAAGATCGTAACTGACTTCTGGAACATGGTCCATTCGCCCAATAAGGTCAGTGCCGAGGTTGTCTTCGAGCGCAACGTGCAGATTGTGAATTGCGGCGGAAAGAACATTGTCGTCGTCGAAGTGCCGCGAGCCGAGCGACAGGATCGTCCGGTATATGTTGGCGAAGATGTCTTCAGGGGTACGTTCAGACGGAACGGCGAAGGGGATTACAGGTGTTCGCGCGAGGCGGTCAAGGCGATGATTCGCGATCAGGGTGAGATCACGGCCGACGCATGCATGCTTGAGAAGCGGGCGGTGACCGACCTGAATGCGGACACCTTGCGGCGTTATCGGACGCTGTTTGCGAACCTTCATCCCGATCACGTTTGGAACCGCTTGCCTGACGACGAGTTCCTGATGAAGATCGGCGCGGCCAAGCGAGGCGGCGACCATAAGGTTCATCCGACGGTTGCGGGACTTGTTTGCTTTGCCGACTTCAATACCATTACGGACGAATTGCCCAATTTCTTCCTTGACTATCGTGAGCATCTTTCGGCGGGCGTTCGGTGGACGGATCGAATCTGTTCGGGCGATGCCACGTGGAGCGGTAATGTTTTTGATTTCTTCTTCCGGATCAGCCAGTCGATTACCGCCGGAGTCAAGGTCCCGTTCAAGATTGCTTCCGACAACGTGACGCGGGATGATGACACCCCTGTCCACAAGTCCATTCGCGAAGTGCTGGCCAATGCCCTTATTCATGCCGATTACAACGGCAGACAGGGCGTTGTCGTCGAAAAATACTTCAAGAAGCTCGTTATTTCAAATCCGGGTTCCTTGCGCATCAGCAAGTCAGTGGCAATCGCCGGAGGTACGAGCGATGCCCGCAATGCCAAGATCTTCAACATTTTCTCACTTGTCAAAATTGGCGAGCGTTCCGGTTTCGGATTGTCGCAGCTTTACGGAACATGGGAGTCGGCTGGATATGCAAAGCCTGTTTTCAAGGAGTCCTTCGATCCTGACCGCATGAGAATAGAGGTTGAGTTCGAGGTTGCAGAAAAGGTCGGTAAGGTTGCAGAAAAGGTTGCAGAAAAGGTCGGGCAGGTTGCAGAAAAGGTTGCAGAAAAAGCAAAGGACTCGCATGCGAGCATCACAGAGACGGAAGAGAAGATTGTAGAAATGGTCCGTGAGAATCCGCATGTTACCCAAAGCGCAATTTCAATCAGAATTGGGCTGACACGGCAATATGTCGGGCGTTGCATGGATGCTTTGCAAGCAAAAGGCGTGATTCGCCGAGTCGGTCCCGACAAGGGCGGAATCTGGGAGGTGGTTGGTGGAATTTGAACCGGAGGATCAATAGATGAAGGCGAATGAATCACAAAATGTCGAGTACAAGCGGAGTTGGCATGGCGAATACCTGACGTTCTATTCTGCGGTCGGCTATTTCATTCTCACTTTGCCGAGGATTGTGCGAGGTGCGCAAAGTGTCCCTTAAGATGTCCCTCAAGGCGTCCCCGAAGACGGACTTTCGCCAATGGACGCGAAGCTGGTCGAGTATGTTCGCAGACATTCAAAAGTCACAACGGAAAAACTTGCGAGCATGCTGGGGTGTGCACCGAAGACAGTCAAGAGACACCTTGCGAAATTGCCGAATGTGCGGTACGTCGGCCATGGTTACAGTGGGCTTTGGGATGTCGGAGAGATTAAGGGTGGCCGAGAGAGGTAAGGCGTGAACGAAGGTACACGAGTTGATGATAAGGCGATTGAACTAGCGGAGTTGCGGTTGCTGAGTGCCTTTTTCAAGGCGCGAAAGGAAATTGCACCTACAGGCGGGCGTGCGCTGCTGGAGTTTCTGGCGGCCATGCGAAGTGAGCTGTTGGAGTTGAAAGTCACAAGCTTTTGCGCACAGGTTCTGGTTGATGCAGTTGTCAGGAAGATAGACGCCGAGTTCCACGCGGTTCGAATGCGAAACGTGGCGTATACGCTGGGGGTTGGACTGGTAATTTTATTGCTGTTTGTTCTGGCACTTGTTGTGCCGCATCCCGACCATAGTTTGGCGGAGGCGTTGGGAAGGTGAGCCGACGGCGCTCTATAACCTTGGCGGTTTACAGATAGCCCACAGATTTTCCTGCGACATTCGCCGCGATACGCGCCGCCCGTCCTCAAGTCGCAAGTGCGGTTCGCAAAGATTTTCTCTTTCTTCTATCCGTGGCGTTATCTCTGTCAATTTGGTGTAATACCGCCATCGATAATTGGAGGTGGCTATGATCGGAAGAGTTCGGGAACGTCAGGAACTGGAAGTCGCTTCATTGACGAAATGCCGTGGATGGACACGCCGAAGTTCGGTTTTCTTCGTGCGTTCGAGGTGTTTTTGAACGGCTGGTGCTCCGGACGGAAGGAGCTGGTCTTCGTCATCTGCTGATCGGCGACGAGTTGGATCGTCAAGAAGGTGTTCCAAAACAAGGGCGGTCTTTACAATCGTGTGACGGGGCGCATCTGACTCTTGTCCGCAAACTTGCCGAGTGCAAGAGCGGAATGACGCAGAAGGAACTCCTTGAGGCGGCGGGGGTTTCGTCCGGCGGCAATGGCAAGCGTTATCTTGAGGAACTGGAGCAGAGCGGGTTCATCCGCAAGTTCACGTCCTTCGGAAAGCGCAAGCGCGATGCTCAGTACCAGCTGATCGACTGCTTTACGCTCTTTCATCTGAATTTCCTTGAAGGGGAGTCCAATCCAGATGAGCATTATTGGCAGCATTCCGTCAACTCCCCGCGTGTAAACGCCTGACGATGGTGACATCCGCCGGACTTCTGCGCAACAAGCACTCCGGCATCGTCCAGTCCGAAGTGACGCTCGACGACCTCTTCCGCCCCTGACGCCACTCTACGCCTACACCTTCCACCTGCGCCTTCAAAATACACACGCCACGGGTGTGCGTGTTTTGCTA
The DNA here is from genome assembly GCA_016303225.1 of Kiritimatiellia bacterium. GTDB lineage: Bacteria > Verrucomicrobiota > Kiritimatiellia > RFP12 > UBA1067 > UBA1067. The sequence continues at coordinate 5,017 of JAEDMC010000086.1, read as the reverse complement.
TACTTGTAAGGTCTTTTGGCTTGTGGTATCCGCAGGTAAGCTATTTGTGCTATAATTAACAACTATGAAGAAGATCTTGTTTGGTGCGTTTGTCTGTGCGTCTGCGGTGGCTTTTGCCGCGGCGCCGAAGTATGTGTTTGTGTTTATCGGTGACGGGATGTCGACGCCTCAGCGCCTGATGGCCGAAGACTTTTCGAAACGGACCGGTCGCGGGGAACTCGCGATGAACCATCTCGCGCGGCGCACGGAAACGGCGACGAAGAGCGCGAACAAGGTCGTGACGGATTCCGCCGCGGCCGCGACGGCGATCGCCTGCGGCGAGAAGACGGACAACGGCATGCTTGGGATGCGTCCCGACGGCACGCGGATCGAGTCCGTCGCCGCGGTGGCGAAGAAGGCCGGTCGTAAGGTCGGCATCGTGACGACCGTGACGATCGTCCATGCAACCCCCGCTGGTTTTTACGCGCACAACCGCAGTCGCGGGGATTCCCGCGCGATTGCGATGGACCTCGTCAAGAGCGGCTTCGACTACTTTGCCGGCGGCGGCATCGGCGGCTGGACGCAGCCCAAGGGCGGTTACTTCGACACGAACGGCAACTTCGTCAAGCTGGAAGAGGGGAGTGAGGCGGTGCCGGGAATCGATCCGTACTCCCTCTGGCAGACGAATGGCTACACGTTCGTGAAGGACGATCTGGCGGCGTTCAAGGCGCTCAAGCCCGGGCGTCCCGTCTGGTGCGTGTTTGGCGAAAGTGGTATGGACTATGCCCTTGACCGGGACGGATCCCAGCCCACGCTCGCGGAAATCGTCGAGAAGGGCATCGAACTGCTGGACGGTCCGGACGGTTTCTTCCTCATGTGCGAGGGCGGCAAGGTCGACTACGCCGGCCATGCCAACGACGCCGGCGGCAGCGTGGCCGAGCAGCTGTCGCTCGACGACGCCGTCAAGGTGGCGACGCGCTTCGCCAAGGTGCATCCGGGCGAGACGCTCATCGTCACCACGGGCGATCACGAGACGGGCGGCCTCATCCGCGGCATCACGGGCGCCGGCGCGGCGTTCGATCCGGCGCTCCTGAAGCATCAGCGCTGCACCGCCTCGAAGTTCTCCTCGATTCTCAAGAACGCGCAGGAGAAGAACGCCGCGTTCTCGTTTGACGACGCCATGGCGCTCGTGCGCGAGAACTTCGGCCTTGGCGGACCCGTTCCGCTGACGGATGCCGATCGCGACGAGCTCAAGAAGTCCTTCGAGCAGAAGAAGCCCGCCGAGTTCGCAGGGGCCGCGAAGCGCATCCTCTCCGCGCACGCGGGACTCGCCTGGAAGAGCGGTGGCCACACGGCGCTGCCGACGATGACGACCGCGGAGGGCCCGGGTTCCGAGATTCTCGAGGGCATGACCGACAACACGGAGATCGGCGTCCGGCTTAAGGGGCTCTACGCGCGGTGAGAAAGCGCATCTGGCTGCCGCTCCTTGTGCTCGTGCTGGCGTCCGCCGGGCTGCTCGCCCTGCCCCGCGCCCGCCCCGTCGCCTTCGACGGCGGCTACCGCAGTTGCCGCGCCCGCGTCCTCGAGGTCGACGCCTCGGCTGTGGAGCGGACGGGACTGGTCGACTACGGTACCGAGAAGCTTCGGGTCGAGTTGCTGGACGGGCCAGATCGCGGACGCGTCTTTGCCGCGGAGAACGAGTTGCGCGCGCAGCCGGACATTGACAAGCGCTTCGCTGTCGGCGACATCGCGCTCGTCGCGTGTCCCCCCGGTGAGCTCGCGGACGACTGCATTCTCGACGCGCGCGACCACTGGCGGCTCGGACGGGCGGCGGCGCTCTTCGTCGCCTTTGCGGTCTTGCTGGTCGCCTTTAGCGGACTTACGGGGCTCAGTGCGCTCTTCAGCTTCGTCTTCTCCTGCCTCGCGGTCTGGAAGCTGCTGATTCCGCTTTGCCTCGACGGATGGAATCCGCTCTGGACGACGTTCCTGACCGTGTGCCTTCTGACGGCAGTGATCATGTATCTCGTTGCGGGCGCGACGCGCAAGGGCTTTGCCGCGTTCCTTGGCGCGATGCTCGGCATTGTCGCTTCGATGGTGCTCTCGAGCGTTTCCTGTTCGGGCATGCACGTCACGGGCGCCACGATGCCTTATGTGCAGGCGCTCGTCTACGCCGGCTGCAGTTCCCTCGACATCCTCTCCGTCTTCAACGGCGCGGTGATACTCGCGTCCTCCGGCGCCGTGATGGATCTCGCGATGGACATCGCCGCGGGCGTCGGAGAGGTTCGTCGGCACCTTCCCGCCCTGCCTCGCATCGAACTCTTCAAGAGCGGCATGCGGATCGGACGGTCGGTCGTCGGGACGATGACGACGACGCTGCTCCTCGCCTATTCGGGAGGTTATCTGACGCTCCTTATGCTCTTTGCGGCGCAGGGCACGCCGCCCGTCGAGTTCCTCAACTCGACGCTGGTGTCGGCCGAAATCGTGAAGACGCTCGTAGGCAGCTTCGGACTTGTCCTGGTCGCGCCGTTCACGGCGCTGGTGAGCGCGGCGGTTTACGGGAGGAACGATGCATAGGCTGTTGGTTGAAACGAGTTTGCTGAACGAAGAGTCGCCGGTTCTGCCGGCGGACGCGGCGAAGCATCTGAAGGTACTCCGTCCGAAGTCCGGCGAGGAGATCGAACTTTTTGATGGGCGGGGGCGCTGCCGCGTGTTTAAAGTCCAAGGTTTGAGGTTTGACGAGCGGGGGTGCCTGATCCCTGCTTCGGAAACGCTGAACTTCAAACCTTTAACCTTGAACTTGACTTTGTTTGCCTGCGTCACCAAGGGCTCGCGATGGGACTGGACGATTGAGAAGGCGACGGAACTCGGCGTCACGCGGATCGTCCCCGTCATCAGCAATCGGACGATCGTCCGCATTCCGCAGGCCGAGCGCGCGGCGAAGCGCGAGCGGTGGATGCGTATTGCGGAGGACGCCGCGCGCCAGTCGGATGCGAAGTGGCTGCCGGAAATCTGCGAGGCGGTCGACTTCAGGGACGCGCTGGCGCTCGTCCGCGAGACGACCTGCTTCGTCGGCGCGCTGACAAATCCGCCGCCGGAGCCGCTGGCAAAAGCCTTTTTGAGCACAAAGGCACGCAGGTGCGGAGCCAGGAGCGTCTTCATCGGGCCGGAGGGTGACTTTACGCCAGAGGAGCTGAAGGCGCTGCTGGAGATTGCGATTCCGACCTCGTTCGGTCCGACGATTCTCAGGGCGGAGACGGCGGCGATCTTCGCCGTGAGCGTTCTTGCGGGCGCGATGCATTCGAATTTCGCGCAAACCAAGGAAAGATGATCAAGACATGAACATGATGCAGAAGAGTTCGCTTGCGGCGGCGCTGGTCGCGGCCTGTGCGGCCGTGCAGGCCGATTCCGAGGTCTACGACCACTATTTCAGCTGGCAGCAGGCGCCGGTGCGCGTGGATGATCCCCAGGCGGGGAACAACGTGCGCCACCAGGTGGACTTCACGGTGCCGTTGCACGGACCTTGGTTGACGCTGCCAGCGGAGACGTCGATGACCGTCACCTGGATTACGCGCGTCCCGTGCGCGGGCGGCATCCAGTACCGCGAGAAGGGCACGGAGGAGTGGACGACGCGCTGGACGGTCAAGTACGGACAGGTCGACTACTCGCGCGAGATCCAGAGCTATCACCTGACGGGCCTCAAGCCGGCGACCGAGTACGAGTATCGGCTGCTTTCGAACTGCGACAACTACTCGACCGCCTACCATATGGTCAAGTCCGTCGGTCGTGAGATCTACTCGTTCAAGACCGTCGACCCGAAGCGTGACCACTACAAGATGTTCGTGACGTCCGACTTCCATGGCGGTTCGCGCCTCATCCTTGATCCGATGATCGACAACTGCGGAGCCAACGACGCGGACTTCTATCTCTTCAACGGCGACAATGTCGAGGATCACGTCGGGCACAACATTCGCCACAACATCACGTTCGGCTATCTGGACGACGTGGTGCGCAAGTGGGGAACGTCCAAACCCACGCTGTTCGTCCGCGGCAACCACGATGTCTGGGGCATCGACACCTACAAGTACGGCGACTACTTTCCGCAGCCCGACGGCAAGACGTACTATGCGTTCCGGCAGGGTCCGGCGCTCTTCATCCTGATCGACACGCTGTGGAAGGCGAAGGAGCAGCTGCAGGAGGAGCAGCACCTCGCGTATCTCGACGAGCAGGCCGACTGGGTCCGCGCGATGAAGAAGACCGAGATGTGGAAGGGCGCGAAGTTCCGCATCGCGTTCATGCACGTCGCGCCGTTCCCCGGCGAGGGCGACACGTGGGTCGGCGAGCACCTCTTCAAGGGACTCTTCGACGACGAGTCGAAGGACGGACGCATCCACATGCTCGTCGGCGGACACGTTCACGAGTACTGGCGTCTCAACCCGAACACGCGGGAGACGCGCGTGAGTGCAACCGCGAGCGGCTACGATCCGAAGAAGTATCCCGCCAAGTGGGCGTTCCGCGATCCCGTTCCGGAACGCTTCCCCTACGTCGCCGTCAGCTGCGAGTGCACAGAAGGCATGACGATCGAGGTCTCGCCCGAGAAGCTGACGGTGAAGAGCCACCGCTGGAGCGTCAAGGACGGCGGCCTGCGCGATGCGTTCGAGCTGATGCCGGACTGCCAGGTCAAGGATCTCATTGAGACGACGGCCTACAGTTTCGTTCCGCCGGCAAAGAAAAATTAAGACATCGATGAGCGGAGCCTTCGGTTCGTAGCCAACGCAACGTGCGGGCGACGGTGGAGCTTAACAGCCGCTTTGTCACGTACTCGGTCCGTCAAGACCGCGCAGCGGTGTTGACGGACATTGTCACCTTGCCGTCTTTTGGACGAAAGTGTATAATGCTTTCAGAATTCAAGAAAGGATAGTCGATGGACAACAGCCTGAGGTGCTTTTCATTTGCCCTGGCCGCCTTGACGGCGGTTCTGGCGACCGGCTTCGGCGTGCTGATGTCGCGTGACACGCTGACAGGCGGACAGTGGGAGCCG
>JAEDMC010000291.1 GCA_016303225.1 Kiritimatiellia bacterium | reverse complement strand
CTCTTGATCGTAGATGAGACCCATTACGGCGCGCGTGCCGGCAAATACGGAGAGATCCTTCGCAAGACGAAGGGCTACATGGCGGACAAGTCGTCCGGCAAGGATGGCGAGGACGGCAAGAACGCCGAGAACATGGACGCGGCCATCAAGGCGTTCAAGGTGAACGTGACGCTTCACCTTTCGGGAACGCCTTACCGAATCCTGATGGGCAGTGAGTTTGACAAGAAGGACATCATCGCGTTCTGTCCGTTCACCGACATTGCCAACGAACAGAAGAGGTGGAACGACGAACACATCCTTGACGATCAATGCCGCGAATGGGACAATCCGTATTTCGGCTTCCCGGAGATGATCCGCTTTGCCTTCCATCCAAGCAGATCCGCCCGCATGCGGCTTGAGGCATTGCGCAAGGGCGGGGCGACATACGCGTTCTCGGCGTTCTTCGCGCCCGAAAGCATCGCACCGCAAGCGGACGGCAGCCACAGGAGGTTCAAGTTCGAGAAGGAGATACGCGAACTCTTCCAGGTGATTGACGGCAGCAAGGAAGACGACGAGCTGCTGGGATTCCTTGACTACGACAAGGTCAAGAACGGCATGATGTGCCGTCACCTGGTCTGCGTGCTCCCCTATTGCGCCTCGTGCGACGCGCTTGCCGCTCTGATTGCCCGCGAGAGCAAGAAGGGAGCCTTCAAGAACCTTGCCGAGTATCAGATCATCAACATCGCCGGGCACGACATGCCGCCCGAGTACGCGAATGTCGAGGAAGTCAAGAAGACGATTCGCGGATGCGAGCAGGAGGGCAAGAAGACCCTGACGCTCACCGTGAACCGCATGTTGACCGGTTCGACCGTCCCCGAATGGGACACGATGCTCTACTTCAAGGACACGTCTTCCCCGCAGGAATACGATCAGGCGATCTTCCGTCTGCAGAACCAGTTCGTGACGGAGATGAAAACGGCCCTTCCCAACGGTCGCGAAGACGTGATCAAGTTCAACAAGAAGCCCCAGACGATTCTGGTGGATTTCGATCCGGCGCGTCTGTTTGAGATGCAGGAGGAGAAGTCCAAGATAGACAATGCCAACGAGGACAAGGCCGGCAACACGAAACTGAAAGCGCGCATTTCCGCCGAACTGGCCGTTTCGCCGATCGTGTGCGTCACCGCCGGGAAGATTCGCCGCGTCGAGGCTGAGGACGTAATGAAGGCCGTTTCGGACTATTCGCGCAATCGCGGTGTCACTGACGAAGCGGCGAAAATGCCAGTCGATGTCGCGGCGGCGGCTAAATCCAAGGAATTGCTTGCGGCCATCATGAAGGAGAGCCCTCTTGGCAGCAAGGGCGGCCTTACGCTCGATCCGCACAAGGGCGAGGGCGAAGACTTGGATGAAATGGCTGCAACCATAAAGAAGGCAGCGAACGGTGCGGCGCCAACTGGAAACGCCACGCCGACAACTTCAGACGAGAAGAAGGCGTTGGCAGAATTCGAGGACAAGTTCCGGGCGTATTACGCACGACTTCTCTTCTTTGCTTTTCTCACGAAAAGCAAGGTCTGTTCGGTCGAGGACATCATTGCCTGCATGGACGAAGGCGACAATGCCCGGATAGCAACGAACCTTGAGATCACAAAGCCTGCTCTCAAGGCCATCCAGAAACATTTCAACAAGTTCATCCTCTCCGAATGGGACTACAAGATCGACAACCTGAACACGCTCTCGCGTGACGAATCGCTCGCGCCGCTGGAGCGCGCGCAGACGGCCATTCGCAAGTTCGACCGCCTTGGCGTTTCCGAGATCATGACGCCGGAGAAGATTGCGGACGACATGGTCGCGCTCTTCCCTGCCGCCGAACTGAAGCGCATCGCGCAAAGCGGCGAGAAGATTCTCGACATCGCCAGCAAGGCGGGAGAATTCGCGATTGCGCTCTACAAGCGCTACAAGACGATCGACCCGAATATCGACGTCAGCAATCTGATCCTTTCAATCCCGACATCGTCTCACGCCTACGAATTCACGCGCAACGTGTACGCAGCACTTGGCCTGAACCTTGACAACATCGCAGAGAAATTCACCTCTTACGATTTGTTGAAGGTCAAGACCGCAGACGGCGAGATCGACTACGGACGGATCAAGCTCCTTCTCACCCAGAAAAAACCTTTCAGGAAAATCACCATGAACGACAAAGTTTCCACAAGAGGCATGAACAACATTATCGCCGGGACTGTTGGTAATCCGCCGTATCAAGAAATGAACGGCTCGGGCGGAACAAATGACGCTCCAATTTATCAGTATTTTTCCAAGATGGCAAACGAAACCTCTGATCAGTATTCA
>JAEDMC010000085.1 GCA_016303225.1 Kiritimatiellia bacterium | reverse complement strand
ACCCGTGAGAAGTGGTCGGGGCGGCGGGATTTGAACCCACGGCCTTCTGCGCCCAAGGCAGACGCGCTACCAGACTGCGCTACACCCCGATGTTTGCGTGTATTATAGCAAAAAGACGCGTGTCATTTCGACGCGCTCAGAAAAAGAATCTGATCGAGGACGGCTCGTTCCTTGCCGTCGCTCGTGCAGTTCAGGATTTCGTAGCCGTTGCCGGCGCCCTCGGCCGGATGCGATTCGCCCGAATAGGGCTTCTTCGCCTTGGCCTTCTTGAGCGCCTGCTGGTTGACCACCAGCGTGGTCGAACCGCCACCGTCCATGTTGACGACCTCCGCACAGCCGAACCACAGGCCCAAGTCGGCGACATCCATGTAGGAAAGGCCCATGGATGGCTTCTTGCCGCACTTGCGCCCGCCCGTGACGAAAATCCAGACATACTTGCCCTCGGCGTCCTGTCCGTACGCCGTCCGCGGCGCCTCCGGCTTCGTCTTGAAGCCCTCCGGACGCTTCCAGTCGAGCGAGCACTTGCCCTTTGACGCCACGCACTCGCCGAAGAGGAATCCGTCCCAGTCGGCCAGCTCCTCCTTCTTGATCCGTCCGACCTTCATCTTGGACCCGTCCGCCTTGAAGGCGAAGCCGCACCCGCCGTTGCACTTCTCGGGACCGATCTTGTCCCCGACCTTGCAGCCGTAGAACGGCTTGAGCTCGGTCCACTTGAAGAAACTGCCGTTCGTGCCGAAGAGCGCCTTGTTCGCGGCGGCCGCCGCGCTCGTCGTCATCAGCCGGCCCTTCTTGTCATCCCCCGGCAGAAACGCACCTTCGCGGATCGTCGGACGCAGCTTTGCCTTCTCGATCTCGATGCGCACCGCATGCACGTCGCCCGGATGCCCGAACAGCTTGTTGCAGTAGACATACCCGTATTCCACGCCCGGCGCGAAGTCAAACCGCTTCACGTCGACCGGCTCGGCCTCCCGGATCTCCTTCGGGAACCACTCCAGGTTCTTCTTCGCATCCTTCTTCAGGTCGGCCAGCGCAACGCCGGCCAAAACTGCACAGACAACAGCAAGTATCTTTTTCATGTCGCCAATTGTACCATATTTCCGTCTCCGTTTGCTATAATCTCACCCATGGACAATCTTGCGCTCAACTATCCGCCCGAACTGCCCGTGTGCGAACACCGGGCGGAGATCTTGGCTGCGCTCAAGAAAAGTCCCGTCGTCATCGTCTGCGGCGACACCGGCTCCGGTAAGACGACCCAGCTTCCCAAAATGGCGCTCGAAACGCACGCACACCGCATCGCCATCACGCAGCCCAGGAGACTCGCAACGGTCACGATGGCGGAACGCGTCGCGGACGAGCTGAAGTGCGCCGTCGGCGGACTCGTCGGCTATCGCCACCGGTTCGATCGCAAGACCTCGTCCGAAACGAAGATCGAATTCATGACGGACGGCGTCCTTCTCGCCGAGACACGCTTCGATCCCCTCCTGCGCGCCTACGACACCATCATCGTCGACGAAGCCCACGAACGCTCGCTGAACGTCGATTTCCTGCTCGGCATCCTGAAGCGCATCCTCGCCCGACGCCGCGACCTGAAGGTCGTGGTCTCGTCCGCCACGCTCGATGCGGACCGTTTTGCCGCCTTTTTCGACGGCGCCCCCGTCATCTCGGTTCCCGGACGGCTCTTCCCCATTGAGATCGGCTATCGTCCGACCCCTGACGGCGAGGAGCGCGACCTCCCGCGCGAAGTCGCCGCTGCCGTGAACGAGCTGCCGACAAGGGACGACATCCTCGTCTTCCTGCCCGGCGAACGCGACATCCGCGAAACCGCCGACTACCTGTCAGACGTCCGCGGCGGCCTGGACGACATCATCCCTCTTCTCGCCTCCCTGCCGGCCAGCGAACAGCGCCGCGCCTTCCGCTCGTCACCGCGCCGCCGCATCATTCTCGCGACGAACGTCGCCGAGACGTCCGTGACAATCCCCGGCATCCGCGCCGTCATCGACTCCGGCCTCGCCCGTATCTCGCGCTACGTGCACCGCACGCAGGTCCAGCGGCTCCAGATCGAACCGATCTCCCAGGCCTCCGCCAAACAGCGCGCCGGACGCTGCGGACGCCTCGGACCCGGCACCTGTCTCCGACTCTATTCCGAAGAGGACTTCAACACGCGCGATGCCTATACGGCCCCCGAAGTCCTGCGCTCGTCCCTCGCCGGCGTCATCCTCACGATGCTCGACCTCCACCTCGGCAACATCGAGGAGTTCCCCTTCATCGACCCCCCGAAACCCGCAATGATCCGCGAAGGCCTGAAGGAGCTTCTGGAACTCGGGGCGATCAAGAGAGGGGTCGGGAATCAGGAATCGGGAATCAGGGGCGTCGTCGAACTGACGGGAATCGGCAAGAAGCTCGCGAAGATTCCCGTGGAGCCGCGACTCGCGCGCATGCTGATCGCGGGGTCGGACAACGCGGTGCTGCCGTCCGTCATCCCGCTCGTCGCCGCCATGTCGTGCGACGACCCCAGACGGCGTCCGATTGACGAGAAGGAAAAGGCCGATCAGCAGCACGCCAAATTCCGCGAGCCGGGCTCCGACTTCCTCGGCACGCTCAAGCTCTGGCACTGGTGGGAGAACGAGACGAAGGATCTTTCGCAGTCGAAGGCCCGCAAGCTCTGCAAGACAACTTATCTCTCCTACCCCAAGATGCGCGAGTGGAGAGATCTGGCCAGACAGTTGGCAAGTCTTTGCGAAAGAACAGGGATCAGGGATCAGGAATCAGGAATCAGGAATCAGACCACGGACGCCGACTTCTCCGCCAGACTGCACATGTCGCTTTTGTCGGGGTTGCTCGGACGCATCGGCAAATACGACGAGGAAGAACGCGACTACCGCGGCGCCCACGGCCTCCGCTTCGCGATTCATCCGAGCTCGGTTTTGGCAAAAGCGGCCAAGAAGGACTTCAACCGCTCCTGGCTCATGGCGGGCGAGCTTGTCGACACCTCGCGTCTCTTCGCGCGCAACGCCGCAGTCATCGACGTCCGTTGGCTCGAACCGGTCGCCGGTCCGATCTGCAAGCACAGCTATCATTCGCCCGAGTGGGACGAGCGGTCCGGATTCGTGCGGGCGACCGAACAGGTCACGCTTTACGGACTCGTCATCGTGCCCGCCCGGCGCTGCGACTACAGCCGCATCGATCCGAAGGTCGCGCGCGAAGTGTTCATCCGCCGCGGACTCGTCGACGGCGACTTCCCGCGGCCGCCGCCCGAGGTGCGCCAGAACCTGCAGTTGCTGACCGCTCTCCGCAAGCGCGCCGAACGCGCGCGTCATCCCGAATTCTTCGACGCGGACAAGCTCTTCGCCCACTTCGACAAGGTCATTCCCGCCGATGTCTGCTCGGCTGACGCGCTGCGCAAGTGGCTGCGCCGTCCAACTACCAACTGCCAGCTACCAACTACCAACTTCATCCTGAAAAAGTCCGACTGGTGGCCGAGCGAAACCGCCGCGGACCGCGACTTCCCCGACTCGCTGCGCATCGCCGGAAAGACGCTCTCGCTCGCCTACCGCCATTCGCCGGACGATCCGGAAAACGACGGCATCACCTGTTCGGTCTGGCAGCAGGACGCCGACGTTCTCCGTCTCTGGCGCCCCGATTGGCTCGTTCCCGGACTCCTGCCCGAGAAGGTCTCCTGGATGCTCGGCACGCTTCCCTCCGCTTTGCGCCGCGTCCTCGCCCCGCTCGACGAATCAGCGTCAATCCTGCTCTCGATGCTGAAGCCCGGCGACACCTCGCTCGAAGAGGCCTTTCGTGCCGCCGTGAACGAACGCTGGGGCTTTCGCATCCCAGACGGCGTCTGGAACTGGGACAAGCTCCCGAATCACCTCAAGATGCGTTTCCGCATCCGCGACCCCAAGACCGGCAGAACCATCGTCTGTTCCCGCGATCTCCAAGACGTTCTGCCCCAGGCCTCGCCCTCGCAGCCGTCCCAACCGTCACGGCAGTCCCAATCATCACAGTCCTGGACCTTCGGCACCATTCCCGCGAAGCAAACCGACAAGAACTCGGGCTGGGCGACGATCTCATACCCTGCTCTGCACGACGAAGGCGACGGCGTCACGCTCAAGCTCTATCCCCATGCGGCAACGGCGTCCGCCGTCCACGCCACCGGCGTCACCCGTCTTTACCTGCAGGCCTTACCCGAGCTCAAGAGAAAGTTCTCGCTCAAATCCAACAATTCATCATTCAACACATCGTTACTCCTTGATGCGGCTCTTTATCTCAAGGACATCAACTACGGTGACGACAAAATCGCCGACGACGTCCTTGCCGGCGCCATCCGCGAAACGCTCGTCCGCAGCCGCCCTGAGGTCCGCACCGCCGAGGAGTTCGAGCGACGCCTGAAGGAAGACCGCTCGCCGATCATCCGCACGCAGTCGGAGATGACGCAGGTCCTGATCGAATCCGCCGCGACGGCCACCAAGCTTTACGGACTCCTGGAAGACGCGCGCCTTCCCGAGGAGACGACGAACTCCGTCTCGACGCAGATCGCCTGGCTGCTCTTTCCCGGCTTCCTGCGCACCGTCCCGCTCGCGACGCTCCGCCATTACAAGCGCTATCTCAAGGGCGCGCAAATCCGTCTCGAACGCGCACGTCTCTCGCCCGCCGCCGATCTTAAGAAAGATGCCCTCTTTGCAGAACAATGGCTTCGCTATCGCAAAGCGCTTGACGCAATTCGTCAATCGAACAATCCGAACAACCTGAACAACCAAACACTGTCCGAGATCCGCTGGATGCTGGAGGAATACCGCGTGTCGCTCTTCGCCCAGGAGCTTCACACGCCCGAACCGATCAGTCCGAAACGGCTGGACGCAAAGTGGGCAACGTGCGAAGGCTCGTGATCAGGCACGTTTTCGCCGCCTGAACAAACGCCGAATGAAGCCCTTCGCGCCGCTGGGGGTCTGCCGTCCGGATGTCCGTCAGCAGCCCCTGGCAACGGACAACCTCCTGCTTGAGCGCATCCGCCTGCGAAGCCTGTTTCGTCAACTTGGACTCGGCGGAGGAGGTCTCGTTCGTCAGATTCATCAGCCGCTTGAACTTTCCGCTCCACTTGGTCTTGAACGACGACCAGGATACGCCCTTGGCTGCGTCCGTGATCTGCGCGTCCAATTCATCCAAGATGTCTTCCCAGGTCTTGAAATACGCCTCGGGGTTCTTCTGCCGCGCCTCTGCCGTCCACTCCCACGGCAGAATCGTCTCGTCCTTCGTCTCCAGCCAGGCGGCGATTTCCGGCGCTCGCTTGCGGTCGGTCTCTGACCACTTGGAGAGCGGCTTCACCAGCAGCTGCGGAATGCTGGCGTCCGTTGCCTCGCTCAAATACTTCGACAGCGAAAACGCCGGACGCGACGGCTGCGGATTGAAGTGAATCCAGACGCGATAGCCAAGCGGCACGAGCATCATCACCGCAAACGCGATGAGAAGTCCGCCAACCACGCCTTTTCTCTCTTCTTTCATCTCTCGCGCATTATACGCTTTTTGCCATCGGACCACAACCGCCTCATTCAGCCTCAACCCGAATTGACGCGGAGGCGAAGTCTCCCGCCCCCGTTGTGCAGGTTATGAGATGCTCTCCCGCGACAACCTCCAGCGCAAAGGGCGCGGCGTCGGCGGACTCCCCTTTGAGGCTTCCGTCGACGAACCACCAGAGACGCCCTTCCCCGTTGCCGGTCGGCTGACAGACAATCTTCTGATTCAGCGTCCCCGGCACGAGCTTGAAGGTCGCGCCGTCTTCCGGCTGCGTCAGCGCAAGCCGGCTGTTCTTGTCCGTCATCGTTATAACCTCCCCCTGCGCATTGCGCCGATGACGGTCGCAGAGAACGGACAGGCTGCAGCCCCGCACGGCAGTCCCCTCGACGGTCGCCGGACAGTCCGCGGACGCCGGACGTCCGGTCAGCGCGCAGACCTTCCGTCGGAAGACATCCCCCGGCTCGACGAACCACGGACCGTCGTTCTGCGGATAAAGCTGACGCGCAACGCCCCACGCAACTGGCGCCGCCGCCTTCGCCCCGACCACGGTCCGGTCCCCGAAACCGCCGCGCTTGTGTCCGCACCACACCCCGACGACATAGTCCGGATTCCACAGGACCGTCCATGCGTCGCGGTACGCGCTCGAAGTTCCCGTCTTCCACGCAAAGCGCGATGCCGCGACGTCCGCCACATGTCCGAGCGCCGCGGCAGACCGCTCGTTACCCGACAGCATGTCCGAAACGAGATATGCCGTCCCCGGCGCAAAGACGCGCGTCCCGTCGCTCGTCGTGCCGTAGCGCGCCAGGACGGCATACGCCGAAACAAGCTCCATCAGCGTCACCTCGACGTTGCCGATCGCCATGCCGAGCCCGTAAGCCTCGTCGGACGCCCCGAGATTCCGGAAGCCCAGCGTCCGCAGCTGCTGTCCGAACGACTCGACGCCCAGGCGATTCAGCAAACGGACAAACGGAATGTTCAGCGACTGGATCAGCGCATCCCGTACCGTGACGTCGCCGCGGTACTTCGTGTCGAAGTTGGACGGACGATATCCCTTGAACGCAGTCGGCACGTCCGCCAGCCGCGTCTCCGGCGTGACGAATCCCTTCTCGATGCCGAGCGCCGTCAGAAACGGCTTGAGCGTCGAGCCGGCCGGACGCGGCGCGAGGGCCGTGTTGACCTGTCCGTCCGCGCCGCCCAGATAGTCGCCGCTGCACGCGAGCGCCACGACTTCACCCGTGTCCACGCGCATCACGACCGTCGCGACCGACGCTCCGCCCTTCGCCGCCGCCGCGTCGACGGCATTTTCGCAAATCAACTGGACGTCCGCATTGAGCGCCGTCCGAACATCCCCGGCAGCCCGCTCTCCGAGCGAGCGCATCACCCAGTCGCAGAAGTACGGACACCTGAACGGACGCGGTGCACGGCAGACGACCGGACGGACCGACTTCGCGCCCTCAACCTGCGCTACAGTGGCGAGCCCGAGTTCCTGCATCCGTCCGAGCACATAATCGCGGCGCTTCAGCGCCTTCTCGTAGCCGCGGTCGGGACGGAACCGCGACGGCGCCTGCACCATCCCCGCGAGCATCGCCGCCTCGCCGAGCCCCAGGCTTTTCGCGCCCTTCCCGAACCAGCCCTGCGCCGCCGCCTCGATGCCCACGAGGTTCGATCCGTACGGTGCCCGGTTCAGATACTGCGAGAGAATCCACTCCTTCGACTTCGTCCGCTCCATCTTGAGCGCCATCATCGCCTCTTTCCACTTCCACCACAGTGTCTTCGGATGCGGCCTGATGAGCCGCACCGCCTGCATGGTGATGGTCGACGCGCCGGAGATCCGGCGACCGTTAAAGACGTTCTGGCACGCCGCGCGCAGGATGCTCAGGGGACGCACCCCGTGATGGCTCCAGAACGAACCGTCCTCGGATGCGACCAGCGCCTTCACGATCCAGTCGTCTCGGCTGGCCACATAGAACGGACGGCAGTCCGTGTCGCCTTCGCCCAGCGAAACGCGAAGCACGTTGCCGGCGTCGTCACGCAAAATGACGCCGCCGGCATACTTGTCCGCCCCCTCGTCCGTCCAGTCAATGAACGTCCACGAAAGGGCGACGAACACGATCGCGGACAGCGTTCCCGCCGCCGCGATTCTGCCAATTCTCCTAATCCACCTTGATTTCACCGATCGGGCACTTGTCCTTGGGCTTGTCCAACCTGAATGACAGAATCTGCCGCTTCTCGTTCTCGAAGACGACCCGCGCCTCTTCTTTCGTGACGACCACGCCTGGCACCATTAAGCCGTTCACCTCGAGCTGATATCCGCAGAAGGCCGCAGCTGAATCGCTGCGGCCTTTTGCGTGCCAAGCGTAATGCTCGGCTCACTTTCCGAACGTGCAGTCCAGCGCGTCGGAAATCATGTCAATCGGATCCTCAAGGTCGCTTTCCGCCAGCGTGAGCGGCGGAAGGAAACGAACGACGTTCTTACCGGCCGTAAGCGCGAGGAGGCCCTGCGCCTTGAAGGCGTCGACGACTTCCTTCGCGTCGCCGTCAACGACGAGACCGAGCATCAGGCCCTTGCCGCGGACGGCGAGCAGTTGGTCGTACTGGTCGACGAAGCCCTGCAGCGCCTCCTTGAGGAGGTTGCCGACCTTAGTCGCGTTCTCAAGGAGCTTCTCCGACTCGATGACGTCGATGACCGCGAGACCCGCCGCCGCCGCGACCGGATTGCCACCGAAGGTCGAGGCATGAGCCGACGCCGTGAAGACGTCCGCCAGCTTCGCGTTCGAGATGAGCGCGCCCATCGGGAGCCCGCCGCCCAGCGCCTTCGCGCAGGTGAAGAGATCGGGCTTCACGTCATAGCCCTGCCAGGCGAACCACGTGCCCGTGCGGCCCATGCCCGCCTGCACCTCGTCGACGATCATCAGGAGGTTCTTCTCGTCGCAGAGCGCGCGGACGCCCTTCATGAACTCGTCCGTCGCCGGCGTGACGCCGCCTTCGCCCTGTACCGCCTCGAGCATGATCGCGACCGTCTTGTCGTTGACCGCGGCCTTCACGGATTCCAAATCGTTGTAGTCGGCGTAGGCGAAGCCGACCGGCAGGGGATCGTATCCCTCCTGGCACCACGCCTGCGCCGTCGCCGCGACCGTCGCGAGCGTGCGGCCATGGAAGCCCTGGCGCATCGTCACGACCTCGTAGCGCCCCCCGTTCGCCGAGCCCCACTTGCGTGCGAGCTTGATCGCCGCCTCGTTCGCCTCCGCGCCCGAGTTGCAGAAGAACGCCTTGCCACCAAGGCCCGAGATCTCCACGAGCTTCGAGGCGAGCAGCGTCGCCGGCGTGTTCACGTAGAGGTTCGAGCAGTGGAGCATTGCCGCCGCCTGGTCCTGAACCGCCTGGACGACCTTCTTGTGGCAATAGCCGACGTTATTGACGCCGATGCCGCTCGTGAAGTCGTAGTAGGTCATGCCGTCCACGTCACGGACCGTCACGCCCTTGCCGGACGCCAGCACCACCGACGGACTGTACGTCGGCATCACCTTGGACTTGTAAAGCTCGAGAATTTCCTGCGACTTCTTGCTCATTCCGTTATCTCCGTTCCCACGCCCTGACGCGTGAATATTTCCAGTAAAAGCGAGTGCGCCATGCGGCCGTCGACGAGGTGGACTTTCTTCACGCCCTCGCGAATCGCATCGCAACAGCTCTCGATCTTCGGGAGCATGCCTCCCGTGATGGTTCCGTCACCCTTCAGCGTCTCGACGTCGCCGAGATGCAGGGTGGACAAAAGGGTTGTCGGATCCTCGGGGTCCTTGAGGAGACCCGGAACGTCCGACACCAGCACGAACTTGCGCACCTTGAGCGCCTTCGCCAGCGCCGCCGCCGCATAGTCCGCATTGATATTGTAAAGGTGCTTGTCGTCGACGCCCGTCCCCAGCGGCGTGACCACCGGGATGATGTGCGCGTCGAGCATCTCGACGACCGCGCGCGTCGTCACCTCACAGACCTCGCCGACATACCCGCGGTCGGGTTCCGCGATCTTCCGCGCGCCGAAGAGCCAGTTGCCGTGCAGCGGCTTGGCGTTCGCGCCGCGGTTGCAGAGCCGCTGGACGATGTCGGGATTCACCACGTTGTTGAGCGTCTTGCGGACGATCTCCATCGTCTCCGCGTCCGTCACCCGCAGCCCTTCCACGAACTTCGGCTCGTGGCCGGACATCTTGATTGCCTTCGAAATCGCCTTGCCGCCGCCGTGCACAATCACAACCTTGATGCCGACGGCATTGAGAAAGGCGACGTCATCCATAATGGAGTCCAAGTTTTCCTCGACCTCCATCACCGATCCGCCGAGCTTGATGAGGACGACCGACCCCTTGAAATCCTGAATGTACGGCAAAGCCTCGGTCAAAACCGCAGCTTTCGCCTGCGCTGTGTTTATTCTTTCCATTGTCTGTAGAATTATAGCAAAAACGCCCGGACAATGGAAGGACGGCGACTTATCGGGCTGGTTTGCGGTCCAAGGCCTCGTAGAATCGCCTCATGACGTCAAACGCGAGCTTCTTTTCGCCCTTCTCGGAAACAAGGCCCTTGCGGTTGAACCCATCCTGAATGCCGGGGCACGGTCGCCGCGGCGAACGGAAATCGAAGAGAATCCACGGTGTAAGGCCCGAAAGACCGTCGATTCTGGACAGCATCTCCAGATTGAAGCGGTAGAGTTCCGCCTGATACTCTTCCGTCCAGCGCTCGGTCTTCGGTCCGTGCCGCCCATAGACCGCCCCGCCGCCGAACTCGCTGATGACAACTGGCTTGTCATAGGGAATCTTGAAGACGAAGCGCGCGGCCTCATCGGCACCGGCCCAGTACCAGCCGATGTACTGGTTGAAGCTCACGATGTCCACATAAGGGTTGAGCGTGTCCGTAATCGTGCAGACGTCACCCTTCACGTCGCCGATTTCCATCGCCATCGAGATGATTCGCGTCATGTCCAGCGTCCGCGCCTTCTTCGCGAGCGTCGACAGGAACTTGTCCCGCGCCGCCCCGTACGGCGTCTCGTTCGCGAGGGACCACACGACGACGCCCGCGCGGTTCACATCGCGCCGGACCATGTCGCACAGCTGGCGCTCGGCGTTCGCGTACGTCGCCTCGTTCGTCCATTGTATGTTCCAGTAGACGGGTATCTCGCTCCAGACCATGAAGCCCTGCCGCTCGGCCGCGCGCACCGTCGCCTCGTCATGCGGATAATGCGCCAGCCGCAGGAAGTTGCATCCGAGGTCCTTCGCCAGTTCCAGCTGACGCTGCGCGTCCGAGCCCTTGGCCACGCGTCCGCCGCCCAGTTTTTCGTTGTGCAGGCTCACCCCCTTGAAGAAGACCTGCTTGCCGTTCAGCAGAATCTTCTTGCCCTTCACCTCAATCGTCCGAAAGCCGATCTGATCCGCAAAGGCATCCGGACCGCACGCGAACCGCACCTCGTAGAACCGCGGCTTCTCCGGCGACCAGAGCTCCGGCTTCGCCTCGATCCGGAATCGGGCGATGCCCTTTGCGTCGGTCTTCGCTTCCGCACTGACGTCCAGTTCCGGGATCTTCACGCTCGCCGTCACGCCCGCACGCGCATCCGACAGGCGGACACATCCCTCCAGCACGTCCAACCGCCCCTTCGCGCACTGCAGGACGCCTTCGGCAATATAGGTCTCCGGCAGGTCGAAGAGCGCCACGTCCCGCGTGATGCCGCCGTAATTCCACCAGTCGAAGGCCATGCACGGGATGCTCTCGGGATGCCGCGTCGCGTCCGCCCGCACCACGAGCGAATGCGTCTTGTTGGCGAGAAGCGACGTCACGTCGAACGCGAACGGCGTGAAGCCACCCTCGTGCGATCCGAGCAGCTTTCCGTCCAACCAGACGTCGGCCCGGTAGTTGACCGCGCCGAACCTGAGAATGGCGCGCCGCCCCGGCCGTGCGGTCCACGAGAACTTCCGCCGCAGCCACATCGGCCCTTCGTAGTAGAGGAGCGACCGGTCGACCGAGTTCCAGTCCGTCGGCACGTTCATCGTCGGCGCCCGGTCGAAGTCGTGCTGCACGAGCTTCACCCCGTCCTGCCGCAGGTCCTTGTAGAACTCCGCCGCACCGAAGTCCTGCGGATCGAGGATGTAGCTCCACGGACCGTTCAGCGAGATCGGATCGCGCACAAACGGATCCAGCCCCGTGCCCACGTCCACCCCGCAGCCGAGGCCGCCGCGCAGCCCGCCCTTGTCGCCGACGACCTTCGCGATGTCCGCCGTCGACGGATCATACGCCCAGAGCAACGCATGGACAAAAATCAATGACAGACAGAAAACCGACTTGACCATTCCCCTACCTCCTTTTGCGAATCCACGTTCCACAGCTTCTCGCGCACGAGTTCGTTCGGCGGCAGCGCGAGCGTCTTCACCTTGCCGCCGAAGTGCAGGTCGACTGTGTGCGCATTCTCAAAGTCGACGTTGAAGAGAATGACCTCCT
>JAEDMC010000084.1 GCA_016303225.1 Kiritimatiellia bacterium | reverse complement strand
CAGTTGACTGTTAATCAATTGGTCGCTGGTTCGAATCCAGCCACCCGAGCCAAGCTGATAAGCACGAAACGGTGCGACTTCTAACAGGTGAGGCTCCTTTTGACAAGGGGGCTATTTTTTTGCCTTTTCAGCGACTCCCCTCATTTCCCCTCACCAGCCCCCATCTGCCTTCAAAAAGTATCACCCAAGTATCACCAGTATCACCGCACTTCAACAGTCGTATCGCTTGCCATCATACTTTGAGCCCGTTCTTTATGGAAAAATGCTATAATACAGCACAAAGAAAAATCCTAACAAGAAAACCTCTTATTACGAAATGCACGGCTGTCCGGCGAAGTAACATCATCACACACAAGTATGCCCAAGGTCACGATCATCATCCCCGTCCACAACGGCGCAGCATTCTTGCCGGAGCTGCTCGACAGCGTCATCGCGCAAACCGAAAAAGGCTGGAACTGCATTTGCGTCAACGACGGTTCAACTGATGATTCGCTCGAGCTCCTCAATCGTTATGCGGATCGCGACGACCGCATAACCGTCATTAACCAGCCCAACGGCGGCTGCGGTACGGCGCGCAATACGGCCATGCAGCACGTCAAAACGCCTTTAGTGACCTTTGCCGACCAGGACGATCTCCTCCATCCGCAGGCCTTCGAAACCGCCCTCGCCGCAATCGAGTCCGCGGGCGTCGATTGTCTCTGCTTCGGATTCTCCCGGTTCCAGGCAAAGCCGGTAATCCAACCGATCACCAGCAGGCCCACCGTCGTTCGAGCCAACCGAAACGGCACGTACCTGATTACCGGCAGACGCAGCAGCTGGCCGATCTTCGTCTGGCGGCATATCTTCAGGACGGATGCCGTCCGCAGCATCCCATTCCCGCCGATCAGCGGTGGAGAGGATCAGGCCTGGATGAGCGAACTGAGCTGGAACAACCTCACCTGGGCGTCGATCGATCCCGTCCTCTACTTCAACCGGGAGCGTCCCAACTCCCAGTCCCGCGGCGTCTCGCGCCGCTACATCGACAACGTTCTTGCGTCCTATCGCTGGATCGAGGAACGCGCCAAGCATTACGACATCGACCGCAAATGGCTGCGCCGCTACATCCGTCACATGCGATTCATGTTCATGCTGTCCGTCGCCTACCGGAAGCTATTGCGCAAATAACGTCCGCTCGGCCTTTTCCAAGGCCGTTCCCTTGCCGTCAAACAGGGCGACCATCTCGGAGAAGCAAGGATGTCCGGGGAATACAATCCCCATCCTATTCAAAAGGCGAGCGACATTCAATGCCGACCACCCGACCATCCGGTGGGCAATCGCACTCCTCGGGAGGACAAACGGATTCGTTCGCATGATCCGCTCGCGAAAGGCGTTGAGGAGGTCAGTCTCTCGCCGCGCACAGTGCCTACCGACCCAATCGTAGGCGTTCTTCGTGCGTGACCAGGCATACCCGCCGGAATAGTGCAACGCCTTAATTTCGCCGTCATAGGTGAAGCACTCATGCGGAAACAGCCCCCACCCTTCGTCCAAAACAGCCGTCCGGCCGTGACAAAACCAATTCAAGACCGTCTGATCCGCAGAAATCAAATCCGGATAATGTTCCAAAAAGGAAAAGGCCTCCCGTATGAAATGCTGTTCGCGAAACGCATCAAGATCTATGCCGATCAGCCCTGCGCAAACATAGGTGTCAGGATCATATGGCAAATTCATGCCCGTAAACCATCTACCGTCCGGGCCAATCGACCCATACGGATTCCGATGTCCGGCCAGAAGCGCGCCCGCATCCCGCAACACGGCAAGAATCGACGCAGGGTTCTCGATAAACAACATGTCACAGTCCGAATACACGCACATCTTTTCTTCAGACAGGATGTCCGGGAGCAAGACCCTGGCCCATGTCGCCCGACTTCCGTTCGTCCAACCCGGACAATCCTTTAGGATGCGCATGTCTATGACATGCCGTTCAAGTCGCAAGAGCGAGCGGCACCCTTCGGCAAACTCACGGATGTCGCGCTCATACCTTGTCCAAGTTCCATCGTCAATGCCGCAGTCGAGGATGTGGACATCAAGCCCGTCAGGACTGTTCCTGCACGCATAGACAGCGCTGAAAGACGCCGTCTTGAGCTGCTCGACGAACTGCGCGTCCGACGCAAAGGCAATGGGCGTCATACTCATCGGAAATGAAACTTGATCATAATGCGCGACAACGGTGCGACCAGCGGACGGGGAACGAGCCGTACGCAAAAACGATACAAGGCACCCCTGATCCATGCAACCTTACGGGAGAGCGACGTTCGTCTCCGATAGTCATCGGTCACTTCGAAGAACAGCGCAGAAAATCGATTGCGTTGTGTCACCAGATACTGCGGCAATGGCTCTTCGTCAATCGCAACCGCAAAGCAATCGCGCTTCCCGCCGAAAATATTCTCTCCCACCGACAGTCGCGCCTCAACGGTCTTGATGACATTCTGCACTTCGAAATGCGACGATGCGCGCAATTTCGCCTTGATCGCCTCTATGCCCCCAAAATAGCCAAAATGCCAGCCAGCATCACTTAGAACGCGCGTCGGCTTGACGAAACGGAACTTCGTCATGGTATGCCCGAGATTCACGGATTCCTGAGTGAAACGATCGCACACGAAGGTGTCAAACCGCCTGTTATGGCGAAATGTCCCGACGGACATCATCTGGGTGCCGATCAGCCACCACGGGTCGCGATACGACCGGAAGTTGGCAAAGTACATGTAGATGCGCAGCTTGAAGCGGACGATCTCGCCTTTTGCGGCCAGCTGACAGGCCTCGGCGAACTTCTCAGGACGAGGAATCTCGTCCAAATCCGAAACAAGGACGATGTCATCGTCCGAAGCGGACTCCAATGCCCATGCCAACGCATTTCGCTGACGATTCTCGTTGATCCAGGGATTGTTGAACGTGTCTGCCGCAACAGCGGTCTCATCCATCAGGTCATCCACCACGATATGGACGATACGATTCTGAAAATCCTTGAAGCGCGCCTTGTTCTCCTCGTAATAAAGCGGCTTGGGCCTCCCGGTGTGCGTACGTGTCGCCTCCACGAGCACGAACTTATCGACCACATCCTTGAGGACATTCAGCCGGATCTCCAGCAGATCCAACTCATTGAAAAAGCTAAAGCAATCGTAAATCATCGAGGGTATTATACCAAAAGCTGCTGGGGTTATGACACGACCGTAAATTGGAGAATTATGGTATAATACGAATCAACTAGTTCAACTGGTTGAAGGGACAAGCAATGACGAAAGTAGGCATGTTTGAAGCGAAAACACATTTCTCCCAGCTGGTCGACCAGCTTCTGTCCGGCCAGACCGAATATGTGTCCGTGCTGCGTAGAGGCAAGCCAGTGGTGAGGATTGTCCTGGAGACTCAGGCCGGCTCAACTCGCGACCTTCGTCCGATCTACAGCGGCAAGATAAAGGAACGGAATTGCGATTGGTTCGCCGATGAGTCAGATCTCTGGGAGGAAGCATAATGTCGGCCTATCTTCTCGACAGCTGTGCAGTCGTTTGGCTTGCCAACGGGGACAAAAGGCTGCCCGCGACTGTACGGAAGTCTCTTGCGGCCGCAGACGAACTGTATGTGTCGCCAATTTCGGCCTGGGAAATTTCAAGAAAGGCCATCAACGGCACGCTCATTCTTCCGGAGAGCGCTCGCACCGTCTGGAAGAAACTGGTTGAAACCTATCATCTCAAGGTTCTTCCGGTGACGCCGGGAATCTCGTTTGTCGCGACGGAACTGCCCGAGATTCACAAGGATCCAGCAGATCGCCTCATCATTGCAACCGCAAAGGTCTACCATCTCGCGATCGTCACCTCAGACCACAGGTTTCCCCAATACGGAGTTGAGGTCGTACCGTGAAAGACCTGCTCCAACGCCTTCACGCCAAGCTCGGCGACTTCTGGTGGTATTCGCTGATGCTCTTCCTCGCGATGCGCGCGGCAGACGGCCTCAACGTCTTCGTCGGCCTGTGGCTCGTCCCTAAATACGTCGAGCCGTCCGAGTTGGGCGCGGTGATGCCCCTCACTCAGTTCGCGAACTTCCTCGCCATTCCCATCGCCGTCTTCGCCTCGACCTTCCGCAACGAGCTGACCTCCCTCGCCGTCAAGGGCAAGTTCGGCCAGTTGAAGACCCTGATGCGCGGCGTCTTCATCGCGACCGCGATTTTCCTCTTTCTCGCCATCGTCATTTGCCGCTTCGTCCTTCCCGCCTACCTCGAACGTATTCGCGTCGCCGAAGGTTCGCTCGGCATCGCGATTCTTGTTTCATCCTTTGTCGGAACCATCTCCCCGATCTACTCGAACTCGCTTCAGGCCCTCAAGAAATTCAAGGCCAACTCCCTCATCTCGCTCATCGGTGCGCCGGTCCGCCTGCTAACGATGATTGTCACCATGCCGCTCCGCGCACTTACCGGCTACTTCGTCGGCCAGACCGCGCCTTCCGCCTTCGGCATCGTCGGCTCGGTCATTGCCTTGCGCAAGGAGCTGTCCGTTCCCGCCGAATCCTACTGGAACCGCGAAATCGTCAGGCGTTTTGCGACCGTCTTCGTCCTGCTGGGAATCTGGTCTCTTGCCGGAGGATTCGCGAACCTCGTCGAAACGACGATTCTCCGCCAGCGGCTCCCCGAAATTGACTCCGCCGCCTACTACATGGTGACGCGATTCTCCGACATCGCCGGGTTCCTCGCGACCGCCCTCGCCTTCACCATCTTTCCCTATGCGGCCGACCTCGCGGCAAAAGGCAAGGATTGCCGTCCGCTGGTCATCAAGGCCTCGCTCGTCATCATTGCCAGCAACGCCCTTCTCGCGGCGTTCTTCTGGCTCTTCGGCGAGCGTATTCTGCTGTGGCTCCCGCACGGCGAGACCTACGCGCCGTACTGGTGGGCCATTCCGTGGATGGTCGTCATTCCCACCCTCATGTGGCTCTCGAGTCTTTACACGACCGGCGAGTTGGCGGCGTTCAGGTACGGATTCCTCAAGTGGATGGTGCCCGTGATCCTCGTCTACCCCGCCGCGCTTCTCTTCGTGACGGGGCACGGCTACTTCGATCCCTACCTGCCGTCAAGCTGGGTTGAGTTCCTCAATACGCACAACATCTGCTCGCTCAAGACGATGCTTGTCTGGATGACCGGCAACTACCTGCTCCGCATCGTCTGCTGCGCCCTCGCCATGCTGCGGCAAAAGAAACCCCATCCATGAAATGCCGTCATGCAGACATTCCAGAGGAACTCGAGACGACATACAAGGTGGGCCAAACCTTCTGCGCCCGAGGACTAAGGCGACTCGATTCGATCACATCTCGTCCATGGACAAGGCGACGAAGTCCGGCCTAGTCCGCTTCCATTCCCCTGAAGCCCGGACAAATGCGGCGAACTTCTCTTGCACGCAACCGAGATCAATCAGCTTCTTCCTGCGCTTGATCTCAAAAACGCGGCGAACGCCCGTCAGTTCGTTTTCGGCCAGGAGATCGATATCATTCTCACCTTTCCGATCCCACCAGCCGCCGAAGAGCGTCCAGTCGCCCGACTCGGCGAACTTCGCCTTAAAATAGCGCTCTAGCGCAAATCCGCTGAACGCCTCGTAGTCGCGGCGAATCAAATCGCGAAGCTGTTCATAACCCTTGGTCTGGAGAAGGAAGGAATGGCGAAAGACGAATCTGAACCAGAAGATCAGGAAATTGTCATCCAGCTGGTAACGTGCGCATTTGGCCGTCGGCTTCGCCAGAAAGGGAATGCGCTTGGCGATCAGCGCGTAATCCTCCTCCAGCCGAGCCAGGTAACCGCTCACCTGGCGCCCAACCGCCTGTTCGATGTCATTGCGCAACGTCTTGCCGCGCGCGATGGCCCGTCACAACGGAAAACTGCGCCACTTCACGGCTTCTGCCGCGAATCTCCCGCAACAAGGCGATCTCCCTTTCTCGATCGAAGAACTTCATGCGCACGACCTCAAATAGAAACCACGGTTATCATAACCACGGTTTCCATTTGCGAATATGATGCCAAAAGCCCTCTCCAAAGTCAACCAGGACGCATCCTCTCGCAACAGGACAGTCGACTAAACGCTACTCATTCCAGTTAAAGACAGCACGGGCAAGCATGTGGCAAAGGCAGACCGCGGCCATGCCGATGCCCCAGTTGCGGTAGCGAAACAGCACCGCATCGTGAAGGTTGTAGCCCTTCGGATCAAACAAGAGTTTCATACGCCCCAAAAGCGAATGACCCTTGAGCCAATGGTAACGCTCGGGCTGTTCGGGGCAGACTCCGCAAAAACTCGTCGAGGCACGCAAAGGGAATCCTGCCCGCTTCGCCATCAAGCCATAATCGTGATCACCATAGCCATGCTGGTAATCGCCGCAAATCGGGCCGATCTTCTCATACACCTCACGCGGCACAAGAACAAGGTTTCCGTTCATCCAATCGCCTTTGTCGCCGCGCATGCCAAAAGACTCCTCGCACTCCGACTCGTCGCTTGACATCCGCCCGACAACGATCCCACCGCCGTTTTCATAATCCCTCAACATGTCGGCAAGCGCGTCCGGACGCAGCATCACATCGTCATTCAGCCAAAGATAAAAGTCGTAGTCAACACCTGACGCTGCGGCGGAATCCCAGGCGAGCCGCATACCCTTGCACCAGAAGAGCCCTCCGCTCCCCTGTATGACGTTCACCTCCGGAAACGTCACCTTAACCTTCGCACCCGTCTGATCCGGGCTCGCATCGTCCACGAGCCACACGTCAAGGGAGATTGTTTGATTGTCTGATTGTTTGATTGTTTGATTGAACAGCGAATGCAGACACCGCAAGGTCGTCTCCACCCGGTTGTAGCAGGTCATCAAAACGGCGATAGAGGAACTGGCTTTCATACGTTATGTCTGGGCAACCCCCTTCATGGGTCATATCAACACCGAAAGAAGGTCTGCTGCAGAAATCCGCACAGAACGCCCCTTGTAGTCAAATGGATTAATTCCGCTATACTCTCCTTCGACGGCGACCTGAAAGGCATAGGGAACTTTCAGCACACCCTGAAAATGCGTCAGCGCTGGCGACAACGGTTCGTCCATCGACGTCTTGCTTTCGACCAGCATATAGGGAGTGCCGTTCTTCGCAATCAGGAAATCAACCTCCCGTTGTTGCTTGTCCCGAACGTAGAAAAGCTCATAATCACCCAATCCGGAATCGACCCACCACTGCACGCTCTTGTACAAATGCGACGCGATGAAGTTCTCATTGCGCATCCCGCCTTCCGCAACCGAACTCCAATCCCAAAAATAAACCTTCGGCTGCTTGCGGATCGAATTCGCGACATTCATGAACCACGGACGAATCGAATAGACCTCGTAAACGGATTCCAACAACCCGATCCATGCCTTAACCGTATCCGGAGCGACTTGAAGATCGGTCGCCAAGCCGGAATAATTGATTCCGCCAGACACCCGCGCGGCGAGCAATTCCGACAGAGCCCGGACGCCGCGAATATCCTGCACCTTGCTCAAATCGCGCAGATCTTCATGGAAGACCAAGTCCTTTCGCGCGTTCTTCCATCGGTTGTAAAACCGCTCATTCCCCCGCAAGAACGGTTCGGGAAACCCTCCAAATCGCAACAACAGGCGAATGGTTTCCTCGTTCACCTTGACGGGATTGCGAAACTCGTCTTCCAGCCCAAGCGGTCCGTCGGCCACTTCGCCAACCGAAAGCGGATGAATTCGATACGGGAAATACCGTCCCATCAGACTGTCCCCGCCGCGCTTATAGACATTCAACCGCGCACTGCCAGTCACGGCGATATTCAAATCCGCCCCGTAAACGTCAAAGAATCCCTTTAGGAAGCGCTTCCATTTGGAGAACTTGTGTATCTCGTCAAAAATCACCCCGCATTTCGCCATTGCCGGCGCATCCAGCCCGAGATCAGCCGCAATCGAATCAGCCCCCCGCCCGAGCCTCACGGCATCATCCGTCCGGTCGTAATTATAATACTTCGCCTTCGGCAGCAACATCTCCGCAAGGGTCGTCTTGCCAATCTGCCGCGGACCGGACAGGAACGCCATCTGCCGGTTGGTCACAAAATGGTCTTCCACCAAATGCTGATACACCCGTTTCATAGCATCCATTATACCAAACACTCTTATCAAATATCAATTACCAATTTCAAGGCAATTCGATTTTGGTAATTACCAATTTCAAGGCAATTCGATTTTGGCAAAATCAGTAGACACAGGCAACACCGCATTCTTCACAAGCCAGAAAGCGCTTCAGGCGACGTTGTTCGTCCATTCGGTCCAAGAACTCCATAATTATTCCTGCTCGGTATTATTCCGCTGCGGCATAATTATCGCACAATGACCGCCGCACAACCAAGCCCCCCTGATCGCCATTTTCTTTGAACTTTACCGCATAGCGGTTGATCACGCCTCAGACAAAACCTTCATTTGCCCGAATAAATCCATCAAGGTCATCGAAATGCCGCGAAACAATCGGCAACCGATCTTCGTCAAAGTCCCACCAGCGAATCTTGAGCATCTTTTCAATCTGTTCGTCGCTCATGCGCATCCGGAGAATCTTGGCCGGGACTCCACCGACAATGGCATACGGCGGGACATCCTTGACGACAACAGCTCCAGCCGCAACAATTGCCCCGTCCCCGATCTTAACTCCATCACGGACAAAGACATTCGCCCCTATGAAAACGTCGTTACCAATGGTGACGCGCTTCACTTCCTTAAACTTATTTTCCGAAACAAGCGTCAATCCGTTTTGCCGCGCCGTCGAATAAAACATGGGCGCAGTGGAAACAGCCGCCGTCGGATGCAGCCCCTTTCCGCTGAGAAAATTGGGCCCGATCGAGCAGAACTTCCCAATCGTCGTATGATCGACCAACGCATTTCGCGCAATATACGAATAGTCGCCGACAGACGTATCATAAATGCGATACGGACGATAAAGCTTTACGAACTTCCCCTTCTCGGAACGTGCAAAGACACTCCGCATTTCAAGGAAGTCAAGACAAGCGGATGGCAATATCCACTCCATGAAACGGACAAACAAATCACGCATACCCTTACGCCCTTTCCAATGAGTCAATCCACGAGAAGGAACTTGCATTGACAACACGGACTCCGCAATAGTCCGCAAACGCACGGATCCGCTCGTAGCCATAGAACATCTCGCTGATCGCCGACAACCACGAAGCAACAGTTGTCGGATTACGCAATGCGCGAGACTTCCGGGTGCTTTCACGATTGTCACCGTAGAAATGCTCGTTCTCCAAATAAAACTCATTCGTCTTCTGATCAACGCGCATCATCACATGCATGGATGTATCGGCGCCAAGAAGCCAAACCTCCGGATATCCCAAGACGACACCAAGCCCGACTGCCATGTTCGCAACGGTCTGCGCCGGCGGCGCAATCATCTGATGCTTCATGAGCCACATCTCACATCGCGATGTCCACCGCATGCCCAGACGAGAATTGTAATAATAGATGGTAATGTTCTTGTTGGACGAAATTTGACGCGGCAACACGGCATCCTTCGCCAGATCAGGCATAATCAGCGACATTGGCCAATCAACGGAACCGACAAGAATCTCTATCAATTTCTCAATGCGTTGCCTCAAATCGCCCTTCCCCTCTCGCTCGAGCACATCCAAATCGGCATAAAATGCGGGATCCACCAAAAGATAACTCGTCGGTTTGATTTCCGCAAACAAAGGCGAATGCGCGAAGAAGTTCAACGCCATCGTATCGCTCTTCGACATCTCATTCTTATATTTCGGATAGTCTTCCTTGAATGAAGGTCCTGTCGCCAGAACAAACAATTTGTCATGTCCGCGACTATATTTCTTCACGGTCGAAAAATGCCGTCCGCGAATTGCTCCCGCAACCCAAATCGCAAGGAAATAGACAATTCCAGGCGGCAACAGCCAGCAACGCGCAAAATTCTTTAACGCATCCATCATCTCCAGCCCTCCTTATATCAATAATGTATATCCTTTTTAATTCACCAACACAATGGTGTTTAAAATCAAATTTCAACCGCCAGTGCCGCGGCAATCGACTTATCCATGTCGTAATAGCGGTACTCGCCAAGGCGACCTCCAACAATCAGCTTGCCGCCGCTGGACGCGGCCTCGGCGTTGAACGAATCGACCAGCTGACGGTACTTGGCGAGCAGTTCGCGGGATGCCGCGTTGTCAATCGGATAGTACTGCTCATCGCCCGGCTTCCAGGCGGACGAATACTCGCGCGTAATGATCGTTCCCTGCGGCTTCGCAAAGGCTCCAGCCTTTTCGGGATGATAATGCCGAAATTCGTGAATGCGGGTATACGGCACCGAGGCGTCAGAATAGTTCACAACCGTCGCGCCCTGAAAATCACGCCGCGGCAGATGTTCCGTCTCGAACCGCAAGGTCCGCCAGGGCAAATGCCCGAGCCGTGAACCGAAGAGCTGATCAATTGGCCCCGAATAGTAGACCGGGCAGGTCAACGACTTAGCCGACTGCAAGACGAACGGAGCATTGCATTTAACGCGGATATTCGGATGGTCGAGCATCCGGCGAAAAAGCTCGTTGTACCCTTCTGCTGGAATTCCCTGATGTGGATCGTCAAAGTAGTCCGTCGAAAAGGTGTCGCGCACTTTCAGCCTCGCGATGACCGACGGATCGACATCTTCCGGCGAGACTCCCCACTGCTTGCTGGTGTAGCCGCGAATGAAAGCATCGAAAAGCGCCGTGCGGTCCACCTCCGTTAGCTCGCTCGGCTTCAGGGCGCGTCCGAAAAACTCCTTGAGAAGCGTACAGCCGATCGGCAGATGATAAATTTTGCCGCGGCGATTCGCCAACACGCTATGCCGATAGTCATTAAACGAGACGAACCGATTGACGAACTTCCACACCTCCTCGTTGGACGTATGGAAGATATGCGAACCATAAAGATGAACCTCAATGCCCTTTTCTGTCCGGCAACGGCAATTCCCGCCTACGGCCTTGCGTTTCTCCAAGACCAGCACGTGCCGGCCGGCCTCCGCCAGCCGACGGGCAACCGTGCAGCCCCACAGCCCCGCACCCGCAACTATCGTATCAACCAACATCAGCTCTCCCCGCCCGCTTCAGATACTCGGCAAAGAGCGGCACCGTGAAGGCGACAAGCCCCGTTCCGGGACTGTAGATCATGCCCTTGGCGATCAGCGAACTGCGCCGCGGACTCAACGCCCGCACATTCATCTTCAGGTGATCGGCCACATCCTGCAGCTTATACATCGGCCCCTCCATTTCCGCAAGGGCAAACAGCATCGTACGCTCGGCCTGCGTCAGCCGATCCATCCGAACGCGGAAGAAGCTCCGATCAAGCTTGTCGGTGACGGCGACGTCCACGCACTTCGCGTCCGCAAGCGTAATCGGCTCTTCCTGGACAAAGTTCCAAAGCTGAAAGCCCCACTCCAGAATGAAATACGGATACCCTCCCGAACGCTGAAAGACGAACTCGGCCGCATCGTCATTAATGCGCACGTTCGCCCCCGCCAATGGAACGCGAATGGCTCGAATCGAATTCTCCTTCGACAAGGCTCCGATTTAGGGGCGATGCCAGCATTTCCGCCAGTGTACGATCTTCCGTCGCCTCAAGGTAAATCGGATACACGACTTTCCCAGCCTCGGCAATGCGCGAAACCTCATTCAGCAAAACCGTCTTGCCCACGCCCCTGATACCCGTCAAAAGCATGCTCTGAACGGAGAGTCGCCGCGGCAGACGAGCGATCATCGTTTGCGCATCAGTCAAAACATCATCTCGACCAACCAGTTCTGGCGGGCGAGACCCCGCATTGGGCGAAAATGGATTCAAACCGCTTTCCATGATGCTAAATTTTAGCAAATTTCTATTGCACCCGTCAACACTAGGCGACGCTTATGTTGGCCGAAGTTCAAAGTTAGACTTTTGGAGCGAGCAAAGTTAGACAGCTTCG
>JAEDMC010000083.1 GCA_016303225.1 Kiritimatiellia bacterium | reverse complement strand
ATCATGCTGTTCTGTTCGTCGATCGAAATTCCGTGGCCTGGCAGAAAGCAGAAAGAACCAATAAACAAAGGCTCTAGCACGACTCAGGTGGCCTGAAGTGACCCACACTTATGCCCGAAGAGCCAAGATTCTTGATGACGAGACCTTCCATAACTATGGGAACGAGTGGAAGACGGTTGGCGAGGAGTCGTCAGGTAAAAGGGGGCGCTTGAAGATGCCCTTTTGTTCCCGCCCTCGCACAGGGGCAATCCCCACATTGAGCCACGAATAGAACGATCGGTCAGAAGCGCTATCAGCAAAATGAGACCGAATCATCATTTCTGACGATTGCAATGTCTTTCCTGGTCTTACAACGAAGCTTCTCAAATCCAAAGCTTTGGATTTTGCGATCAATAACCTGATACCGTGTAGTGATTGCCGGAACAGGTCCTTTCGAAGAAACTATACAAGCAAACTGCTTCCTAAACTTTGTGTAGTCCAGGATATGCCGATATGCATTCAGATTCTCTATAGTGGAAAGCAGCTGTTGGGCGGCCTTCAGAACATCTTCCCCCTTCAATTCTACGAAGAAGAATGCTCTAAAAGGAGCATCTGGGAAAACCTCTATTGCGTAGTCGCAGCGATTTTTCAAAAGCCTAATAAAGTCACCACCATCGATGTGCATCTTAACAGGCTTTCGATCTCCTTCCACACGAACCGTAAAGCTCCGTCCCTTCTCGACCACACTTTCCGAAGAATTCTTTCGCTCAGTCGTGCGGTTCTGACTCTTTGGGAGTACACGTCTAGGCATTCGCAATTCCAATAGAAATATCGTCAAAGCGCTCAGCATTGATGACAGTTAACTCAGGATCGTAGATGGCGTCCCCCCCGCCGTCATGCAAGTGATAGGCCGAGACGGACCGCAGTTCAGGCTGAAGCTTGAGCAGAACGTTATTGACGCAACACAAAATAAATGGGCTATGAGTAGTAATAATAGCCCCGCGATTCACTTGAAGCAGGTCTCCTAGAGCCTTAACAATCGCCTGTTGCGCAGTCGGATACAAATGGGCTTCCGGCTCCTCAATAACAATACGATTCATCCCAGTTCGTTTCTCGGACATTTCAGCAAAACGAGCCAACACCATCAACAGTGGTAACGCCTCCTGTTGACCGGATGATGCGTCAGACAAACGTATTCTGTGCTTTTTGCCGGAAGAGATCCATTGTTCTTTCCCATCATAGGAATACGTGCCATGAACAATGTCCCGACACCAACCTTCAAAAAGAGAGGTCATCCGCCCAGAAGAAAACTGGTATTCAAATTGGCGGAATACTTCCAGCCGATGTCCAAAATCCTTCAGGAAATAATCGATGCCGATGTTGTTGGACAACAACGAAAACACCGCATCATGAATCGTTGAAAAGAAGGATCGCCCCGCCGGAACATAGACAACATTCAATGCAGGAAATTCACCAGACAGGGTATTCTGAATAACCTTGTCTAAATGCCAGTGATAGTCAAAACCCACTCGTTTACGTTGGCCTTTTTTCTCAGACCTCACCCTCTCCAATACATTCGTATAGCGCCTCTCGTATTCCCCGATGTCCAATGTGACACGGTGATTACGTCCCTTGTGCTCAATCCGCGCAACAAAATCACGAAACTTCCATTCTATGGCAAAGGAATCGCTTACCCAGGCTGGACTTGGAAAGATTGACTCAAACTCCCCCCCCAGCCGTTTCTTGAAGTCATCTGAGTCCACATCATCCCATAAACAAGACTGCGCAACCTTCTGCAAGGCTTCAGTAAAGAAATAATACAGTTTACAGGTTACACTCTTTCCTGACGCCTGCTCTCCAATGAGAACTACGAGTCGATTAAACCTGACGGTCAAGTCCTTCAAACAAGAAAAGTTTCTCACCCGCAGAACAGGGACATCATCGTCTACTTCATGGGGGATATGTGCGAAAGATGGATTCATTGTCAAGAACTCTCCAACCGTAAAATGTTTATTAGGAATTATAGCACCTCACACTCGCCCAGTCCATGCCAATCTACTGCCGTCTCCCCCTTCGGGGGGGGGGGGGGGGGGGCTACGCCCCACGCCGTTGCCGGGCCACAAGGAATGGCCGGACACCAATCTGTCCCCCAACATCACCCTTCGGCGAAATGCGAACTCCTAATGCATAAACAAGAAGCGATCAAACGTATCCCACCTTCCATACCACTGCGAGATTAAACCCATATCTTGAAATCGCGATTACGTTGCTGCAACGCGAAACGCGAGAGTTCTTTCATGACATTGATCTGCGTTTCAGATCTTGGAACGACAACTCCCGTCATCAAGTCAACTAGATCTCCATGCAACGTACAATCGCGCACCCCTGAAGCACGGAAACCATCGTCATCAATTCCCTCGAGCCCGGACGCCACCATGACAATGCGCCATTCATTGTCGTTTGAAAACTTCCGTCTCTTGAAATGTGGCGCAATCATGCAGATAGCCACGAGGACCCGCCGTCCCGCCTCTTCATCCTGGTAACAGGAATCGACAAGCCGCTCGACATTCTCAAACTGATCGAGCCAGAATGCATCACAAATCGCGTCAATCTCGGTCTTGTTCAATCCCTCATAATAGCATCGTATCAGGCGGAGAGCGCGTTCAGTCTTTACGGCATCACAGGCCTGCTCAAGTAATGCCTGGTTGAAGGCAATGGCGCCTCCATTTCCCTGACAATACTCCTCGTAGTGATATGCAGAATCGCATCTCTCCGTCAAAGAGAAGGTCAGGGGAATCGTCGATGCGAGCGTCTTCTGCCCAACGCACCCGATGTTGTCCACCAGTCTGCTCTCGATCACGTCCCCGACCGGCCTATAGCGGGATCCTTTCCCTCGAATGTAATCGCACAGCAGTCTGGCACCGAACCGATATTCCGTCCTATCACCCTGATAGCTAAGATACCGGAGGTTCAAATCGGCTCCCGGCTCAAGCAGATAACGCAATTTTCCCGTTGGGCAATAGTGGTACAGTGTTGCAGGCACTGTTTTCTGAATGCGAACGATTGTCGCTCGATAGTTTTCCATGTATTTCGATTAAATTTATTGTTCCATGTAATATCAAAGGTTTTCAGACATCATCACTTGATGTCGAGGATGAACTCGCTGGGCACATCACAGCAGGTAATCAGGCGGTAGGCGCGGACCCGTGTGAGGGCAACGTAGAGAAGATTACGCCTTCCTTCGGTTATAAGGGCGCTGGTTTGTCGGTCTAAGAGACAAGCCAAGGTCGTCTGCCTTGCTATAAACCGCATCAGCAGTACGCCCAAGCTTCAGCGCCATCACGCGCGTAGGCGTGTTGCCTTCTGCAAGCTGCCGAAGCGTGGCAACATCATCCGCCGTCCATACTTTTCCTGCGTTTACCGGTTTCTTCATATTATATCCGTCTTTCTTTCCTATTCATTCATGAACCATCTCTTCCAGTCTACCTAGACCGGCCGAACCGCTCAACGCTTGTTTAGCACATCTCGTGCCAGTCGCCATATGACCAGTTTCGAGCCTTTTTGTGCCATTAAGACACAAACATGGTTGCCGATTTGGGGGCCTGGCACACAAAACCTGTCACACAACGAGTAATCGGCGCTCTCTTGCAAGCCGTTCAGAATATTGAGGGCATGGCCCCCGAAGCATCACAAGCTCGATTGGTCTCAACCCTACGGAAGAAAGCCCCCTCCCGATGCCAGAAGACATCGGGAACAGGGAGAAAAAGACCAGCGGACAGGGGGGATTAGTACTTCTCGACCGTCACCACGATGGAGGTCTCGCTGCACGACTCCATTCGGCGTCGAGGCAATTTGGAGCTTGCCTGCTCGGGAGATTTCTCCCCGCTCACCGCTTCATGTCGAGGATGAACTCGCTGGGCACGCCACCGCAGGTAATCAGGAGATAGTTGCGGGCGCGCGTGCAGGCTACATAGAGAAGATTCCGCTCGGTATCGTAGATCTCCTCCAACCCGACGACAAGGTCCGCTTCGGCCAGACGATCCGGGGATGGAATGACCCCGTTGTCGCAGGCCATCACGGCAACGGCCTTGTATTCGAGGCCTTTCGCCGCGAGCATCTTGAGGGTGCGGGGCTGCATGAACAAGGTGGCGTACCGGCTTTTCTCGATGGCCCGCCGGGCCCGTGCGGCCTCGGCGTCGCTCCGGTAGAAGATCGCGACGGCGTCGGGCTGGATGTGCAGGTCGTCATGCAGATGATTCAGCCACTGCGCCACACCCTCCACCTCTTCCTCCGGAGTGGCGAACTGACGGAATTCCGGTCTGGGTCCGGAAAGAAGCGAAACCGTCCCCCGCCTGTTCTCGGCGATGTCGTCCGCATCCGCCGCATCGGGATCCATCAGTCGGTCCGCCGTGGACCGAATCTCATGCGTGGTGCGGTAGTTGACCTTCAGGACGCGGCTCCGCCCCCTCAGATCAACGCCATGGGGTTTCCACGGGAAGGAGTAGCGAACGATCCGCTGACCGATGTCGCCGGCGAAGAAGATGCGTCCGGAACCCGCGAGATATGCCATGAGCAGATCCAGCTCGACTTCGCAGAGATCCTGGCATTCGTCGACGATGATGTCGGTGAAGTACCTTGGTGCGTCGGCATGTTCCGACAGATGCGCCGCCAGTTCCTGGCACATCCGCCCCTGCGTGACGAGCCCTCCCTGTCCGGCCAGATCGTCATAGACCGTCTGCACCACGTCCCAGATCTGGCGACGCCGCTCGGCCGCCAGCCGCACATGCACGCCACGCCTCCGTGTCCTGAGATAGGCGTCCGCGTCCCCGATGCGCCGGGGCTCGATGATGCGCTCGAACTCGGACAGGACGAACTTGTAGGAAATGCCCCTGGGCAAGCGCTCCTGGTTGGCGAACAGCGTATCCAGGGCCATGTCGTGCAGCGCCCCGGAATCGATCACCGGAGCATGCCGGGGGAAGACCTTGTCGTACATTTCCTGCGCGAAGGCCTCCAGCGTCCGGACCTCGCACCGCTCCAGAAGGCGCGGGGGCAGCAGCGGGACGCAGCGGCGCCGGAGGTCCTC
Organism: Kiritimatiellia bacterium; assembly: GCA_016303225.1. Taxonomy (GTDB): domain Bacteria; phylum Verrucomicrobiota; class Kiritimatiellia; order RFP12; family UBA1067; genus UBA1067. The sequence continues at coordinate 6,982 of JAEDMC010000083.1, read as the reverse complement.
CGCCAGGTTTCCCGAGAACGTCACGATCAGCACGCGCGCGCCGGGCTGCTGTTCGAGAATATACTTCGCATGGTGCAACGCCACCACTGTCTTCCCCGTGCCGGCGCTCCCGCAGACGCGGTACGGACCATTGTAGATCTTCCGCGCGATTGCCCGCTGGGACGGATGCAGGTAGACGCACCAGGCGTCCCAGTTCTCGTTGTCGAGGGCGGCCTTGAGGTCGTCGTCCTCCGAGAGGACCCACCAGTCCTCGGGATTCCACGCATCGAAGACGGGCGTCTCGTCCTCATCCGGGACCTCGGGCCTTTCGCCGACTGCAATCTTCAGAACAGCCTCGGCCGCCAGCGGCGGGAGATGGTGCTCGCCGATGTCGAGAAGCGCGTCCTCGTCCTCCGCCTGGAGGACGGGATCTATCCAGATCTCCGGCACGCCCAGGCGGAGAAGGTCCTCCCGCGTGATCTGGAGGGCTTCGCAGGGACGCCTCCTCGGACGCGTCGGTTCCGGAGCTGGAGCAGTCCCGACGGACTGCGGCTGGGCCCGGACCTCGGGCATCTCCACCAGCTGCATCGACCCCGTGACGGGATGGCGCGTGAGCTGGTGACGGCGCGCCCACAGATAGGCGGCGTCGTGGTGGTCGGTCCAGCAGAGGACCATCGTCCCGTCCTCTTCGCGCCGCAGGATGATGCGGAGGTCGCCGTTCACGTAGGCGCTCCACCAGCCGGCGTTTCCGTCCACGCGGTGCAGGTTGTGCCGCGCCGCCGTCGGGTCGGCCTGGAGATCGAGAACCTGGGTCGAAACGAGCCCCTGCTCCCTTGCGGGGAGCCGCTTGAGCTGTTTCATGAACGACTGGGCGAGAATCAGGGACATGGGACGCTACTCGATTCTGAAGACCTTCATCACCTCGTCGCCGAAGTGGTTGATGACCTTGACCGCGATCTGGCCGGACCTCGGACGCGGGAACGGACGGGAGGTCGTCTGTGCGACGGACTCCCACTCCTCCTCGTCGATGTCTTTTTTGAGGAACTGCTTGATCGCGCGATAGACATCGGTTCCACCGGGGAAGTAGACCTGGCGCGCGAAGAACGCCTCGCCCGTGTAGTCCGTGTCGAGCATCCAGCAGTCGATTGCATCCGCGTCGTCGTCGCGCACGGTATTCGTCTTCGGGTCGTACACGTTGACGCCCCGGATCGTCACGGTGAAGAGGTCGTCCTCCGTATGCGCCACCGTGAAGTCCGGCTCGCCGAAGATCACGAACGGATTGCCGCTGCCCGTGTCTTTGAGATCGGTGGACATGTGCAGATCGGAGTTCATGCGTGCCTGCAGCACCTTCAGCCGCCCCATCTGCGTATCCGATCCCTCCTCCACATATGCCTCGTAGTTGAACGCGCAGTAGAGCAGGACGTCGAACTCGCCCTCCATCGCCTCGCGGGAGGCGTTCTTCATGTCGAGGCGCGTCACGCTGCCGAACTCCGGACCGAACGCAACCGCATAGCGCTTCGCCTTGCCGTTCTCGGGCGCCACGCCCCAGGCCTCCGCGGCGATGTAGCGCCCGCCGGCATACGGCTCCACGCTCGTGAAGTCTATCTTGTCCGCCTTGCGCGCTTGCTTCACGCCGTTCTTCCGCAGCGTGCGGATCATGCGCGTCACATAGTTTGCGCCATTGCCGTAGTCGACATCGTGGGCTAGCTTGAGCGCGGGGTCGGTGAGCGAACCGTCCGCCTCCGTGACGAGCGCCCGCACGGGGGCAATCGACTCCACCGTGAACGGCCCCGCCACGCGCACGCGCTTCCTGTCCTCGTACGGCTTGTCGTAGAGATATTCCGTGTCGGCCGAACGCGCAATCGAGGCGTCAATCTCCGACTGACGCTTGCGCTTCATCTCCATGAACTCGGCTTGAAGTTTCTTTGCCTCGTCACTCCAGCCTGCCGGTGCCTCAAACGGAACCTCCCACTCTTCGAGAGCTATTCCCTTTTCACTTTTACCTATTTCCTGCGCAATCGAATCGCGCAGCGATTTGGATTGCGCCTCGTACTTTTCCCAGATGGTGTCGATCTCGGAGTTATTCGCAATCGCCTTCAGGGTGATGTGCGGCACGCGCTCGTAGACGAAGCCCTGCGAGATCTTTCCGTAGACGGGCCGGACAATCGGCTTGCCCGTGATGTCCATCTCCTTCCTGAGCCCCGCCTCGGAATCCGCCAGCAGATAATACGGAAACTTCGCCGTCATCAACCGCTTCCGCGCGAGTGCCAACGCCACACGCGACGTGTCGATCGTAATCCAGCGCCGCCCCCATTGCTCGGCGACGTATGCGGTCGTTCCAGAACCACAAGTGGGATCAAGAACCAAGTCGCCAGGATCGCTTGTCATTTGAATACAACGGGCAACAGCCCCTGACGCCGTTTCAACAATATACTGCTTGTCAGTCCGTGTAGCGCAATCATCCCAAATGTTATTCCCCTCATAACAAGCATAGTCATCCATGAATCTTCGATATTGAAGGCTCTTCCCTGTACAACCTATGCGTCGCGCTTTCAATAAACGTGTCATACCCATCAAATTGGTCTTCCAACTCTTTCCTCCACCCGCCGAATAGAGCTTTCCTTCAAAATTAAATTGGAAAATACACGACGTTGTATAACCTGAAGATGCTAGATTATCAAACCTATATGTCCTGACAGTCTCAGGAATGAGCCTTGAATCCAATCTCTCCTCTTTTAACAACGGGCGATATCTCCCTGAGAGAGCATCATACGCCTCATTATAACGCTCTCCTGTAGTGGTCCCCTCTCCTTGAACCTTGGGGCGAATATACTTTTTCACTCGAATATTAGTTATATTACGAGCATACCAAAGAATATAATCTGCGACACTTTTTAAACCATCCGTACCAAGCCCCCCAGATTTCTTATACACAATCTGGCTCACGAAATTATCACTTCCAAATACTTCATCAAGGACGATTCGAACCTTGTGCACATTCTCATCTGAGATTTGGACAAAGATACTCCCCGTCTCAGTCAGCAGATCCCGCGCCACCGTTAACCTGTCGCGGAGATAGCCGAGATACGAGTGGATGCCGTCGTGCCAGGTGTCGCGAAACGCCTTCACCATTTCAGGTTCGCGCGTGATATCGCTCGCCGCGCCGTCCTTGACGTTCGTCGACTTCGTGCTGGGCTGCCAGTTTGAATTGAACTTGATGCCGTAAGGAGGATCCATGTAGATCATCTGCACCTTGCCGCGCAGGCGCTCGTTCTCGGCAAGGGACGCCATCACCTGCAGCGAATCGCCCAGGATCATGCGGTTCTTCCACCCCTCCTCGTGGTTGTAGAAGCTCGGCTTGGCGTTCGGATCGAAGCCCTCAAGTCCTTCGCCGAGCATCAGCTGCGCATCCGCCGCGTTCCTGCGGATCGCCGTCTGCCGCTTCATCTCCTCGATGAGCATCCGGGGAAAGATCTTCTCCTGCTGGTAGATGTAGGGCGCGGCCGTCTGGAGCTCGTTGATGTCGTTCGGCTTCTTCCCCCGCCAGATGTACTGCGGGTCGAGGTCCGGATCCCGGGCGGCGAACTCCTCCTCCAGGTTCGTCTTTCCGCCAAGCGGATAGCTCACCGTCGGCGTGGGCTTCCCGACCAGATCCTCGGGATTGATGCCGCTGTACTCGCCTGTGGGCAACGTCGCCCGCGTGTACTCCCCGTGCATCTCATACGCCTCGACCGGCGTGGGAGCGGGCTTCTTCGTGGTTCTAGCCATTGTTTGTTTTCTCCAGAATCTTTCAGATCGGCGTGGTGCGGGTCAGGCCTGCATCAGAGAATCAACTGCATCCGCATAGGCCTGCCGGCCGTTGTTGGCGAGCGTCTCGTCGTCCGCGAATCCGGCCGCGTCGAAATGGTCCTTGTTGAGTTCGATGAAGGCCCAGCGTCCATAGGTCCTAAGCTTGTTCACGCCGGGAATCCAGTAAGTCTCCATCGTCGATTTCTTCGCGTTCGCGTCGATGTACCGGTAGCCCTTCACCTCCACGACCAGGTGGAGCGGATCGTCGGGGCCGTGCCCGTCGTCCACGAGAACGACGAAGTCGGGCCAGTACATCTTCTGCTCGTTCCCAATCACGTAGGGAACCTCGAAGCCGAGATTGAAGTTCTTCGCGTAGGCGAGCGTGCGGGGATGCGCCTCCACGACGCGGCAGAAGACCTCCTCCCACCCCGAATCGCAGATGGCGTAGTTGACATGCGTCTTTCCCGGGTTCGTCTCGTAGGCGATCTTCTTCGTCCGCGAGATGCGGAAGTTGACGGCGGCCGTCGAACCGGTCGGCAGGAAGTCGTCCAGCTGCACGGAGATCGTCGCCGTGTCCTCCTGGGTCGCCTGGCGGACAATGGCGTCGTTCACGCGGTTGCAGGCCTCGTCGCCCAGGTTCGGGTAGTCCACCACCACGTCCTCGGGGACGTTCGTGCAGCGCAGATAACCCTGGTCCATCCAGTCCGTGAACAGTCGCTTGACCTGTGCAAAGAGGTGGATGCGGTCCATCGCGGAGGACGTCCCGTAGAACCGTTCCAGGAAACGCCGCGTGAGCAGCATGATGATGTCGGACCGGCGACGTCCGCCCCCCTCGTATGTCATCACCGTCTTCTCGCCGATCGCCCCGGCATTGAGGACCATGGTCGGCCCCGTCTCGCCCTGGGAGATCTCCAGCACGGAGGCGTCCGTGAAGTTCGCCCCCAGCTGCACCCCGGGCCGGATCTGCTCCAGGTAATAGCCGAGCACGCGCGGAAAGCGGATTTCCAGGGAATCCCGTTCCGGGCGGACGGCATGGACGTGGACCACGTCCGGCGGCGTGATCGGCGGCGGGTTCTTCACGCCGGAAGTGAAGTGGAACGGGATGCCGAAGATATCGGAATACTCGGGATTATAGAGTCCCGTATCCTGGTTGGCCTCGTAGTTGAGACGGCGCAGGCCTCGCCCGACGACCTGCTCGCACAGGAGCTGCGTGCCAAACGCGCGCACGCCAAGGATGTGCGTGACCGTGTTCGCGTCCCAGCCTTCCGTCAGCATCGACACGGACACCACGCAGCGGATCGACTCGCCCAGCCGCCCCGGCTTTCCGACCGTGTTCATCACCTCGCGGAGAATCGCCTCCTCGCTCAGCTTCTCCGCCTCGGCGTGCTTGCCCCGGGCGATCATCTCGCGCTTGAACACCTCGATCTCCGCGGCGGCCGCCTTGCGGAAGTCGTCGGACAGGGATTCGCCCGACTCCAGCTGGGTCGAGTCGATTAGAAGCGTCCGGGGACGGGCGAGCGGTTCGTCGTTCTCGTCGTAGTTGTCGAAAAGCGGGCAGGCCCCCTTCACATGGGTCACCGCCCCCTCGGCGTCCGTCATGTCGAAGCCGGAGATGAACTGGTAGACGATCTTCGAGATGGCCGTGTTCTGGCAGACGAAGATGAAGCAGGGGGGCGCCTTGCAGTTCGCATCCTCCCAGTCCTTGAACACCTGGACATAGCCCCCGTAGAGGACGCGGATCGCCGTCTGGAGAAGCGTCGGGATCTTACGGGGATCGTAGGCCTCTCCCTTCGCCTTGCCGCGCAGGGAACAGAACGCGCGCCCGATCTTGTCCGCCTTGAGGTTCTTCCACAGGTCGCGGTACTTCGGAAACTCGTCCATGGTGACCACGTTGTCGTCCACGGGAATCCGGGGAAGCTTCACGATGCCGCACTCGAGGGCGTCCATGAGCGAGAAGTCGCTCACCGTCCAGGGGAAGAGCGTGCCCTCCCTGTATCCGCTGCCGCTCAGGAAGAACGGCGTCGCGGAAAGATCCACGACACGGGCGCCGGGCATCTTCGCGCGGATGGCCTCGAGCCCCGAGATCCACAGACGGGCCGTCTCCTCGTTCTGCTTCGCCTCGTCCTTCTGCTCGGCTTCGAGCTTTCCCTCCTCCTCACCGGTCGCGTCCTCGGGACGGTGGCGGTAGCAGTGGTGCGCCTCGTCGTTGATCATGAGGATGTTCTTGAGACCGGCCGCGTCGCCGAGCACGCGGCTGATCATCTGCCCAGCCGTCTCCACCGTCTGCGGCCCGCCCTCTCCCGTCGGTCCCACCAGCATGGCCTTCGTTCCGGACGACAGCTCGAGCAGGTTCTTCCGCTGGAATGCGTGATAGTTCGTGATGACGACCCGGGCGGACTCGACCAGCGGCAGCATGTCCTTCGGAACGAGCTGGCGATGTTCGTAGTAGGATTCGGGATCGTTCGGCAGAAGGACGCGGAGCCGGTCCTTGATCGTGATGCCGGGCGTCGTTATGAGGAAGCCGTTCGTGAACTTCGCGGACACGCCATGGCGGACGGCATTCACGGTCTGCCAGGCGATGATCATCGCCATGACCGTGGTCTTGCCGGCGCCGGTCGCGAGCTTGAAGGCGACACGGTAGAGATCGGGGTCCGCGTCGCTGTTCGCGAGCGCCAGCTTCTCCAGAACCCGCTTGCCCTCCGCCGACTGGTTGGCGACCTCCGTCAGCCAGATCAGCGTCTCGACGGCCTCCACCTGGCAGAAGAACGGACGGATGTCCGGGAAGTTCTCGGCCGTGCGCCACCATTTCAGGAGCCGGGCCGTTTCCGGAGTCACGCCCCAGCGCTCGGCGGGAAGCTTCCGCCAGGCATCCACCTTGTCGCGGATGGCGTTGATGAAGTCGTTCGTCGCGTAGTCGATGCCGTCCTCAGTCTCCGCAAAGAGATTGCCCTGCTGCAGGGAACTGCTCTTTCGCTTCGCGACGGCGATCGGAGACTTGAGACTCGATGGGCGACGGTACTCAAGAACCTTGCTCGTCGGCAGGTTGTCCGAATCCATCTCCCAATGCCGCCCTGGATATTCATACGGTGAATTGAGAATCGGATTTGTATTGAAATTCGTCTTTTCAACAGAATCGGTAACCACGCCCAACCTCGTCTTATGGCCCCCGGCATAGGCCATGGACAAGGACTCCACCCGTCTAGGAACCTACGAC
>JAEDMC010000082.1 GCA_016303225.1 Kiritimatiellia bacterium | reverse complement strand
GGGCTGGTGGCGCCGTTTGCGCCAGGGACGTTCGGCTCGCTGCCTGGCGTGGCGCTCGCGTATGCGACGACAGCCTTGCCGCTTTGGTTGCAGATTCCGGTCTGCACGGCGCTGGCGATTTTGGCGATTCCGTTCTGCGATGTCGCCGAGAAGGCGCTCGGGATCAAGGACGACGGACGCATCACGGCGGACGAGTGGATGCTCTATCCGATCGCCCTCGTCGGCATTCCGCTCGCGGCGCTGCCGTGGTGGTCGATGATCGTCTTCTTCTGCGTCGTGCGCGCAATCGACATCATCAAGCCCTGGCCGGCACGCAATCTTCAGTCCATACCTGGTGGACGCGGCATCGTCATCGATGACTTTTTTGCCAATCTTTATTCTTTGGCCGTCAATTGGATGATTTATCTCATCGTCTTCGCCTAAATTTGGGCGAATTATGATATAATACTTAATTCACGCTGGTCCTGTAGCTCATCTGGACAGAGCAGCTGCCTTCTAAGCAGCGGGTAGTGGGTTCGAGTCCCGCCAGGACCGCCAGTATTAAGTTTGAAGTTAGAAGCAAGAAGTTAGAGGTTGAGAGCCGAGAGGTGGTCAGAATGATGGAAAAGCATTACGACGCGAAGGCCGCGGAGGCCAAGTGGTATCCCCTGTGGGAGAAGAACGGGTATTTTCATGACGACCCCGACGGGCGGGTGCCGTATTCCGTCGTTATTCCGCCGCCGAACGTGACGGGCATTCTGCACATGGGCCACGCGCTCAACCAGACGATTCAGGACATCCTCGTCCGCTGGCGCCGCATGCAGGGCCGCAACACCCTCTGGCTCCCCGGCACGGACCACGCCGGCATCGCCACGCAGAATGTCGTCGAGAAGGCGCTCAAGAAGGAGGGCAAGCGCCGTCAGGACCTCGGGCGCGAGAAGTTCCTCGAGCGCGTCTGGGAGTGGAAGAAGCAGTACGGCGGCACGATCGTCCACCAGCAGCGCATGCTCGGCAACTCGACGGACTGGCAGCGCGAGCGCTTCACGTTCGACGACGGCTGCAACCGCGCGGTGCTGAAGGTCTTCAAGCAGCTCTTTGACGAGGGCCTCATCTACAAGGGCAACTACATCGTCAACTGGTGTCCGCGCTGCGGCACGGCGCTCGCGAACGACGAGGTCGAGCACGAGCCGAACCACGGTCACTTCTGGTACATCAAGTATCCGGTCGTCGGGAGCGCGAAAGGTCCGGCGGGCGAGCCGTACAAGGACTACGTGATGGTCGCGACGACGCGTCCGGAGACGTTGCCGGGCGATACGGCCGTTGCGGTGAATCCGAAGGACGAGCGCTATGCGCACCTTGTCGGCAAGACCGTGATCCTGCCGCTGACGGGCCGCGAGATCCCCGTGATCAGCGACGACTACGTTGACCGCGAGTTCGGTACGGGCATCGTGAAGATCACGCCTGCGCACGATCCGAACGACTTCCTCGTCGGCAAGCGCCACAACCTCGAGGAGATCAACATCATGACCGACGACGCTCACATGAACGAGCTCGCCGGCGCGAAATACTGCGGCATGGACCGCTGGGAGTGCCGCAAGGTCATCGTCGAGGACCTCGAGGCGGGCGGGTTCCTCGACCACATCGAAGACCTCGACAATCAGGTCGGGCACTGCTACCGCTGCCACGAGGTCGTCGAGTCGCGTCTCTCCAAGCAGTGGTTCGTCAAGATGAAGCCGCTCGCCGAGCCCGCGATCGCCGCGGTCAAGTCCGGCGAGGTGAAGTTCATCCCGGACCGCTGGTCGAAGATCTACTTCAACTGGATGGAGAACATCCAGGATTGGTGCATTTCCCGTCAGCTCTGGTGGGGGCATCGCATTCCGGCTTACTACGTCAGCCGGAATCAGGTAATAGGCAATAAGGCAGAGGTAATAGGTAAAGGCGAGGAAGATCTTGTCTTTGTCGAGGAGACCGCCGAGAAGGCGTTGGCGGCCGCGAAGCAGGCGACGGGGAACGACAAGCTGACGCTGGCGGATCTGAAGCAAGACGAGGACGTGCTGGACACTTGGTTCTCGAGCTGGCTGTGGCCGTTCGAGACGCTCGGGTGGCCGGAGCAGACGAAGGACCTCGACTACTACTATCCGACTTGCGATCTCGTGACGGCGCAGGACATCATCTTCTTCTGGGTCGCGCGCATGATGATGGCGGGCATTCACTTCATGAAGAAGCCGCCGTTCAAGAACATCGTGATCCACGGCATTGTCCGTGCGGCGGACGGCTCGAAGATGTCCAAGTCGAAGGGCAACTCGCTCGATCCGCTCGAGCTCATCGAGGCCTATTCGGCGGACGCGCTCCGCTTCTCCATCGCGCTCATCACCTCGCTTGAGTGCGACACGAAGGTCAACAAGGAGAAGTTCGAGATCGGCCGCAACTTCACGACCAAGATTTGGAACGCCGCCAAATTCATTGAGATGAATTTGGCAGATGGCAGATCTCAGATTCCAGATATCAAATCGCTGACGGCGAAGGAACTGACGGCCGATGACCGCCATATGCTGATCGCGTGCGACAAGGCGTGCAGGAGACTCTCCGAGATCCTCGAGAGCTATCGCATCCAGGACGGCGCGCTTGCGGTCTACGACTTCTTCTGGACGCAGATCTGCGACTGGTACGTCGAGTATGTGAAGGACTCGCCGAACAAGGCGGTCTCGCTTGCGATCCTGAAGGACGTCTTCTACAAGGCGCTTCGGCTCCTTCATCCGTACATGCCGTTCGTCACCGAGGAAGTCGCGCATCAGCTCGGCTATCTCAAGGACGGCGAGACGATCATGCGTCAGGAGTATCCGACCGGCTACACCGATGCGGAGAAGGCGGCGTGGGGCCTTACGGACGACGTCTACGAGTTCGTCAACGCCAAGCGTGAGGCGATTACCGCGCTCCGTGCGCTTCGTGCCGAGTACAAGGTGACGCCGGCGACGTTCGTCAAGGTGACGGTGGCGACGGATGACGCGAAGGCGAAGGACGAGGCCGAGTCGCTCAAGAAGGCGATGCGCGCCGAGTCCGTCGAGTTCGTTGCGGCGGGGAGCGACCTGCCGATGCCGTCCAAGATCACGAAGTTCGGCACGGTCTACCTCTCGCTTGAGGGACTCATCGACAAGGCGGCCGAGTCGAAGCGCATTGCGGGCGAGCTCGCGAAGCTTGCGGGCTTCATCAAGTCGAGCGAAGCGAAGCTCGCGAACAAGGCGTTCGTCGACCACGCCCCCGCGGCGGTCGTCGAGGAGGCGAAGCGCAAGCTCGCCGAGAACAAGGAGAAGGTGGCGCAGCTCGAGAAGCTCGCCAAGCTCTTTGCCTGAGATGTCCTTTGGTTAGCAGTCTGAGGGCAATCCGTGTGATTCTGCTGCGGAGATTGTGATATAATAGTATCATCATGAACGAAAGGATAGAAATCAACCCGAATGTCTGCCACGGCAGCCCGGTGATCAAGGGTACGCGAGTTCTCGTGTCCCAGATTCTTGGTGCACTTTCTGGCGGCGATTCAGTCGAGACGGTCCTGGAAGATTACCCTAGCATCACGTCCGAAGACATCTCCGCGGTGTTTGATTTTGCGGGATCGCTCGCTAGGTTCGAGGATACGCCGTATAACTTTGCCCTGGCATGAGGATTCTGCTGGACGAGAATTTCCCTAAGTCGGCTGTGGATGTCGTTGAGGCCGCCGGACATGAAGTGATCCCATTTGTGGATGTCTGTGAATTCGGGGCGGATGACGAGGTGGTCTTTGAAAGTGCGCAGAATCTGGGTGCGGTGATTCTGACTTCGGATCGAGATTTCTATCACACAGTGCCATTGATTCATCCAGAGCATTGCGGTATCATTGTCGTGGCCTTGCGACAGCCGAATCGAAATGCAATCCTGACACGATTGCAATGGTTCTTTGAGAATTTTGACTGCCAGATGACGAACAGGGTTTTCATTCTTCGAGATTACTCCTGCCGGGCCAAGTGACCATACCAGAACTTTCAGATGCCGCGGCACCGTCCGCTCTCTCCCGCCCAGCGGCGCAAGGATGTCGATTTCTTGATGGAATGGATCTCGCGGCAGATTTAGGGGCTGATGCGGTTCGGAAGGAATCACACTTCCGCCATGCAAGTTAATGGTATAATAATGGATCATGAAACTCATTGCCAGTTTTCAAGTTGACCACACGCGCATCACGCCCGGCATCTACGTGAGCCGGAGGGACAAGGTACCGGGCGGGTGGATCACCACGTTCGACATCCGGATGAAGAAGCCGAACGTCGAGCCGGCGGTGCATCCGAACGCGATGCACACGATCGAGCACATCGTTGCGACGTATTTGCGCAGCTCGAAGTTCAAGGACCATGTCGTCTACTGGGGTCCGATGGGGTGCCTGACGGGCTTCTACTTCATCACCAACACGGCGGACGAGATCCAGCCGAAGGACATCGAGAAGCTGATCCGCGCGGCGTTCCGCCACCAGGCGAACTACAAGGACGAGGTGCCGGGCGCGACGGCGGTCAACTGCGGCAACTTCCGGCTCCACGACCTCGCGATGGCGAAATGGGAGGCGGCCGAGTTCCTGAAGCGCAAGTGGAAGTTCACCTATCCGCCCGCCAAGCGGATCAAGGCCAACGGAAGGACGTTTTTCGATGCGTAAGATCGTCACCGAGTACCGCGTGCCGTATGCCGATACGGATCAGATGGGGGTTGTGTACTACGGCAACTACATGGCGCTTTTCGAGCGGGCGCGCAACGAGCTGATGCGCGCGTGCGGTTACACTTACAAGCAATGCGAGGCCGAGGGTTTCATGTTGCCGGTCGTTCATGCCGAGGCGGACTACAAGTCGCCGGCGAAGTACGACGACCTTCTCGAGATTTCCGCGTGGATGCAGTTGCAGAAGGGTGTCCGTATCGAAATCGCCTGCGAAGTGCGTCGAAAGGGCGAGGAAGCGGTTCTCGCGAAGGGTTACACGCGGCACGTCTTTGTCTCGACTGAGGACTTTCGCCCCTGCCCGCCTCCGCAGCGGTTCCTCGATAGCCTGGTCGAAGATGAAATTTCCAAAGGATGATATGGCAAATCTGACACAACTGAAGATGTTGGAGGACCTGAACGGATTCCTCCTCGTGGATAAACCGGAGGGGATTGCGTTCTCGACCGTCGTGAAGACGGTGAAGCGCAAGTTCAATCTCGTCAAGGTCGGGCACGGCGGCTCGCTGGACGCGCAGGCGTCGGGACTTTTCATTCTCCTGATCGGCGACGCCAACAAGTTCGTCGGCGACGTGATGGGCGCGGACCGCGAATACGCCGGCACGCTCAAGCTCGGCGAGACGACGGATACGGGCGATGCGTGGGGGCGTCCGATTCCCCTGCCGTCACGACTCGCGACGCTTGATGATTTGAAAGGCGATGTCTTTCAGGTCGAGCCGAGGTTCTGCGCGATTCGCAAGGAGGGCACCGCCGAATACGAGGTCGTCGACACGGGTGACCACCAGCAGTTCCTCGCGCATGTGTATAGGATGAAGGTGGAAGAGGTGGAAGAGGTGCGGGAGGTGAAGTTCGAGCTGAAGGCGTCGAAGGGTGTCATCGTCCGTGCGCTCGCGCAGGACATGGGTGCGACGCTCACTTCGCTCCGGCGGACGAAGATCGGCAAGTTCGACGTCGCCGACGCCATTCCGTTCGACAAGCTTCTGGAAACCGAAATGAAGGATTTTGCGTCTGTCGTCATGCCACTTTCCGTTGCGCTTAAACCTTAGATTCCACTGTTCACCTTCACCTCTCACCTTCACCTTGTCTTCTCTTGCTGTAGGATTCTTCGACGGTGTCCATTTGGGACACCAGGCGATTCTGAAGGGCGCGGATGCCGCGCTCACATTCCGTAACCATCCGCTCACGATCCTTGCGCCAGAGAGGGCGCCGCGGCTCATCATGAGCTGCGAGGAGCGCGTCGCGGCGATCAAGGCGTGCGGGGTGAAGGACGTGACGGTTGTCGATTTTACGCCGGAACTCGCCGAGATGCCGGCTGAGGAATTTGTCGATTCTTTTCTGAAGCGGAAAGGATTCCGCTTCTCCATTGTGAGATGCGGCGCCAACTGGCGGTTCGGCGCGGGCGGCGCGGGTGACGCGGCGTTTCTGCGGGAGCGCGGCTTTGGGGTCGAGGTCGTTCCGTATGCCGAGTACAAGGGCGAGGCGATCTCCTCTTCGCGCATTCGTGCGGCGCTTGAACGCGGCGAGATCGAGGATGCGAACGCGATGCTGGGACGGACGTTTCAGGTTTCAGGTTTCAGGTTTCAGGGGAAAGGACTTGGAGAGAAGATCGGTTATCCGACCGTCAACCTCAGGATTTTAGAATGCGAATCTCGCGAATGCGGCGAATCTTCGCGAATTGTGCTGAGGCGAGGGGTTTATGAGGTTGAGGTCGGCGGATTGCGCGGAATAGCAAACTACGGCATTGCCCCGACCATGGGCGACAAGGCGTGGAAGACGCCGGTGCTGGAGATTCATTTTCCGGATGCGGGGGTTGAGGACCTGAGGCATAAGACGGGAGACGCGACGGCGGTCTCGCTGATGCGCTTCATTCGCTCTGAAAGGCGATTCGATTCCGTCGCGGATTTGCAGAGACAGATTGCCGCGGATTGTGCTATAATGCGAGCATGAGTTTTTTCAAGGCATACGATATGCGCGGGACGTTTGGGGTCGACTTCGGTCTCGACACGGTGTATAAGGTCGGCAAGGCGCTGCCGGGAGTGATTCAGAATGCGAATCGTGCGAATGGGACGAATCGCGCGAATGAAGGCGTGAAGATTCTCGTGGGACGCGATTGTCGAACGACGAGCAAGGACATTCGCGACGCGCTGGTGAAGGGATTGGAGGAGGCGGGGGCCGAGGTGACTGATCTCGGGCTCTGCACGACGCCTATGGTCTATTTCTTCACCGCCGAGGAGGATTTCGACGGCAGCGTGATGATCACCGCGTCGCACAATCCGCCGTCGGACAACGGTCTCAAGGTCTCGATGCGCACGGCGTTGCCCGTCGGGTATGCGAACGGGCTCAATGAAGTGGAACGGCTGGTCAAGGAGATGGATTGATGGACGAACGGTTGAAATCCTACATCGAGTGGATGAAGCTCCGCACTTCCTCCTTTCTCCCTTCTCCTTTCTCCTTGCGCTATGCGGTCGACTGCTCGAATGGCATGTCGTCAATTCTTGTGCATGAACTGTTCCCCGACGCGATCGTCATCAACGACACGCTGGACGGGACGTTCCCGAACCACTCGCCGAATCCGCTGAAGGCCGAGGCGCGCGAGCAGATCGCGGCGTTGGTGCGCGAGCAGAAGCTCGACTGCGGCGTCATCTTCGACGGTGACGCCGACCGTTGCATGTTCGTTGACGAAAAGGGCGATTTCGTTCAGCCCGATTATCTCATTCCCATCGTCGCAAGAGCGACACTCTCAACCTCTCAACCTCTCGACCTCTCAACTTCCCAACCTCTCAAGATCATCCACGACGTCAGAACTTCGCGCGGGGCGATTGAGGAGCTTCGTCGGATGGGCTGCGAGCCGGTGATGGTGCCGGTCGGACATGCCTTTGCGAAGCCGACGCTGCGGAAGGTCGGCGCCGTGTGCGGCGGAGAGCTCGCGGGACATTACTACTTCAGCGAGTTCTTCGGCTGTGATTCGGGCGTCCTGGCGGCGCTCAGAATCCTCGGCGAGGTTGCGAAGGCGAAGGCGGAGGGCAAGACGTTTTCCGAGATGATGAGGCCGATCAGCGGCGTATACGCCAATTCGGGCGAGATGAATTTCAAGGTCGAGGACAAGGACGCGGCAATTGCGCGGGTGCTGAAGACGGCAAAGAAGAAACTGCCGCAGGAGCTTTCGCGCAGTGAGATTGATGGTATCCGCATCGAGTACACCGAGGGCTGGATCAACATCCGCAAGTCGAACACCGAACCGTATCTCCGGCTGATTGTCGAATGTGACGCCGAGGATCGGCTGGCGCAGTGGACGGACATTTTGAAGAGAGCGATCAATGACGAGGATGAAAGGCCATCGTTCCGGTGTGGGGCGAGCGGATTGCCTGATTGAGAAGGAAAGCGACAATGGAGAAGAAAGACCGTTTGATGTCGCTGGACGCGTTCCGCGGATTCGACATGTTCTGGATTATGGGCGGCGAGGCGCTCATCTGCACGATTGCCGCGCTGTTCGGCAATCCGGACTTCCACAGGAGCTTCGGACATGTCGCGTGGGACGGCCTTCAGTTCATGGACACGGTCTTCCCGACGTTTCTCTTCATGGCGGGCGTGAGTTTCCCGTTCTCCGCGGCGAAGAGCCTTGAGCGCGGACTGACGCGTCGACAGATCGCGTTGCGTGCGCTGCGGCGCGGCATGACGCTGATGCTGCTCGGACTTGTCTATGGCGGATTCCTTCAACGGCTCAATTTCGCGGATTTCAGGATTCCGAGCGTGCTCGGTTATATCGGCTTCGGCTGGATGGTCGCGGCGTGGATATACCTGTGTGTGAAGAACGTCAAGGCGCGGATCGGCATCGTCCTCGGCATTCTGGCCGCCGTGACGCTCTTCTTCGGATTCGTCCCGGCACCTGATGCGACGGCAACGGCGGTGAAGTTCTCTCCCGAATGGCACTTCGGGTGTTGGCTCGACCGGACGATCCTCGGCGCGCACAAGCTCGGCGGCGCGAAATCGCTTTTTGACAACGAGGGATTCGGCGGACTTTTCTGCACGATTGCGACGGCCATGCTCGGCATGTTCGCCGGCGAGATCGTCCGTCGGGGCGGCGTCGTGGCGACGGGCCGCAAGGCCCTTGGCCTGTTGGGCTGCGCGGCGCTTTGCCTGGCGTCCGGACTTCTGCTGTCGCTCTTCTATCCGATTGTGAAGAACCTCTGGTCGCCGAGCTTCGTGCTGGTGGTCGGCGGCTACTCGTTCGCGATGTTCGCGCTCTTCTACTGGCTGGTTGACGTGAAGGGCTGGTCCAGATGGAGCTTCTTCTTCCAGGTGATCGGCATGAATTCGATCACCATCTACCTCGCCCAGCGTTTCATCGGCTTCGGGACGGCCAGCAAGTTCTTCCTCGGCGGCGTGGCGGGACTTCTGCCGGAGCAGTGGGGACATCTCGTGCTCGGTCTCGGCTATGTTGCTGCGTGCTGGCTGTTCCTCTGGTTCCTCTATCGGAAGAACGTGTTTCTGAAGGTTTGAGAGGTTTGAGATGATAGTCGACTTTCACGTCCATTCGACGGCGAGCGACGGGACTTGCAGTCCCGCCGAGCTGGCCGAGAAAGCGCGGGGTTTTGCGGCGATTGCGCTGACGGATCACGACAACTGCGATGGCATCCGGGAGTGGCCGGGTGTCCCGGGCATCGAGCTGAGCATTGAGCCGGGAGAAGGCTTTGACAAGTTTCATTTGCTGGGACTGGGCATTGATTCGGAGAATGCGGAGCTGAAGGCGTTCCTGAGGCGTGTGCTTGACGGCCGCAACGGTCGCAATGCGCGGATCCTTGAGAATTTTCGTCGTCTCGGGATTGAGATGGAGAATATCCTCACTTATGCTCACGGCGAGGTCTTGGCGCGTCCGCACTTCGCCCGCTGGCTGCTGGAGCATGGGCTGGTCGTGAGCATCAAGGAGGCGTTCGAGAAGTACCTGCTGCCTGATTCGCCGGCGGAGACGCGGTGTTACGAGGAACGGTGGCATCCGTCGCAGGAAGAGGCGTTTCGTGTCGTTCATGGGGCCGGCGGCATTTGCGTGATGGCGCACCCGAAGTACTGGCGGCGCGACTGGAAGACGACGGGTCCGGACTATGTCGCGGCGGAACGCGGGCTGGCGGCGCTGAAGGAGAAGGGCCTGGACGGCGTCGAGGCGCTTTATCAGGCGAACTCCGTTGAGGAGAACATCGAGTTCACGCGCATCGTGACGCGGCTCGGCTACCTGACGACGGCCGGCAGTGACTTCCACGGCGCGAACAAGCCGACGATCTCCCTCGGCATGGAGGTTGCAGAATCGTTCATCGCGCCCGTTCTCGAACGGCTAAATTTGGTATAATACGTCAACGTTATGAATACTGTACTCGTTGGGGCCCAGTGGGGCGATGAAGGCAAGGGCAAGGTCATTGACTTCCTGACTGAAGAGTCGGATGTCGTGGTCCGTTTCCAGGGCGGCTCGAACGCTGGTCACACCGTGGTCTTCGGGGACAAGAAGTATGTCCTCCATCTCGTGCCGTCCGGGATTCTCCACAACGGCAAGCACTGCGTGATCGGCAACGGCGTGGTGATGGATCCGTTCGATCTCATGAAGGAGCTCGAGCAGGTCGAGAGCTGGGGCTTCGAGCTGAAGGGCCGTTTCCACATTTCCGAACGCGCGCAGATGGTGATGCAGTGGCATCGCGCAATTGACAAGGCCGAGGAGGCGGCGCGTCCCGAGGGCAAGAAGATCGGGACGACCGGCCGCGGGATCGGTCCGGCTTATGCCGCGAAGGTCGGCCGTTACGGCATGCGCGTCGGCGACATCCTTCGTCCGAATTTCCTCGACCTTGTCCGTGATCAGGTCGAAGAGGCGAACCGCGCGCTCAAGGCGCTCGGCGCACAGACGCTTGATGCGGACGAGATGGTGAAGCTCTACACCCCGATGGTGAAGGCGCTGATGCCGTACGTGACGGACACGATCCAGTTCCTGCACGAGAACCTCGAGGCGAAGAAGTCGCTTCTCTTCGAAGGCGCACAGGCGACGATGCTCGACATCGACTTCGGCACGTATCCGTTCGTGACGTCCTCGAACCCGACTGCCGGCGGCGCCTGCACGGGTTCGGGTGTGTCGCCGCGTGCGATTGACCGTGTGATCGGCGTCTTGAAGCTTTACACGACGCGCGTCGGAGAGGGTCCGTTCCCGACGGAACTCTTCGATGCCGACGGCGAGACGCTCCGCCAGCGCGGCGGCGAGTTCGGTGCGACGACGGGCCGTCCGCGGCGGTGCGGCTGGTTCGACGCGGTGGTCGCCAAGTATGCGCAGCGCGTCAACGGCGTCGACTTCTGGGCGATGACGAAGCTTGACGTTCTCGACGCCTTCGAGACGGTGAAGATCTGCACGGGCTACAAGCGCAAGGACGGCTTCGTCTACACGACGTTCCCGGCCGACCTCGAGGTCCTCAAGTACTGCGAGCCGGTCTATGAGGAAATGCCGGGCTGGCAGTGCGAGACGTCGAAGATCACCGACTACGCGGCCCTCCCTGAGAACGCGAAGGCGTACATCAACCGCATTCTCGATCTCGTTGGCGGCCAGCTCGGAGTCCTCTCCGTCGGCCCGGCCCGCGAGACGACGCTGCGCATCAACATCTGATGAGATTTCTGGACGGCATTCCTGCGACTCGCAAGGAAGAGCTGCTCAAGCAGCTCAAAGCCGTCTGGACGCACGACTCGACCGCGATCGAGGGCAATACGCTCACGCTCGGTGACACGATGTTTGTCCTCGAGTATGGGCTGACATCTACAAGCCAGTCGGTGCCTACAAGCGCGAGGACAATGGGACGTACTGGCCGGATGAAAACGGGCGTAGCGTCTACCATGCCTATCTGCCGTCTGACAAGGTTCCGGAGGCGATGAAAGCGTGGCAACACCGATCTTTCGGCATTTAAGTCGTTTGTCCGCACCTGCTGGCAGACGACCCTCGACCTTGTTGCCGAAGCAAGGCAGCTGCAGTTTACCCATTTTTTGAGTGACGAAACGCGTCTCACCCCGATAAAAGAAGGGTGAGATGCGTTTCCGTATCTGTAGGGGCGGCCGCAGCCGGATTTTCCGACTACGGCCGCCCCTCCAACCTCCACCTCCACCTCCAACCTCCACCTACAACCTACCTCACTCCTTGCGCAGGGTGAAGTCGATCCAGACGTTGAGGTCAGTCGCTTCGCCGTGCTTCAGGTAGAGACCTAGGTGGCATTCGTGGTCGCCCGGCTCGAGCGTGTCGACGTAGCTGCCGACACCGGTGATGAGCTTCGAGCCGTCGTTACCTTCGTGATGCCGTCTTCGGACTCCGCAATCGGCTTGGGCTGCGGGGCGACGTACTTCAGCTTCGTGCTGATCTTCGCGCTGGCGAAGTTGC
>JAEDMC010000290.1 GCA_016303225.1 Kiritimatiellia bacterium | reverse complement strand
TCTGCCGTCCATCGAGGGTGGGAGAGTTGCGGCCGAGTTGCGCGAAGCGGATTCTTTCGCAGGCCTCTTTCCGTGCCGCCCGGACGGGCGTTTCGGCGCCTTCCGTGGTCAGGCCCATTCGCGAAGAACAGTCTATGATCAACCCGTTCCCACGTCAATCGCAATCGCCGCGGCGTCGGCGAGCTGACGCGTCTTTGCGTCGAAGGAAAGACCGACCGCGTAAATCGGAAGAGCCTTCGCGCGATAAGGCGCATCGTATCCTTTCGCCTTCACCTGCTCGAGCGCGGCGGCCGCGCTTTCGTCGACCTTGAGTTCGAAGATGAAGACACCGCACGGATGCTCGGCGACGATGTCCGCGCGGCCGTCGGCCTGCACGTCCTCCATCCGGAAACGGAAGCCCTGCGACGCGAGCAGAAACGCGAGACACCGCGCATAGGAGCTCTCGTGTCCGCGTTTTTCCGTCGGGCCGTAGGCCATTGCCGCGTAGAGGGACTTCAATCCGTCGAAGAACGGCTCCCACTCGTGCAGGCGCAGACGGACGCCCAGATTCTCCGCCCATTTCATGTCCTGATTGGCGGCGGCGCCCGTCATCAGAGTCGCCAGGTCGCGGCGCACCTCCTCGTCCGGCACCCCCAGCATGTAGATGCCGCAGTCATAGGACTTGATCGTCAGGTAGCCAGTCTGGTACAGCATCCCAAGCGGATCGAGCGACTTGAGGTCGGCGACGTCGAACGCGCGTTCCGAAACGCCGTGCAACCGGTTGTAGTCAAACGCCAGAACCTCCTCGCGCTTCAGGAGGCTCATCAAGTGCGAAGCGCGCCCCGTCGACGACCAGTAGGCCCGGAACGTCCGCCTCTTGTTGACGAGGGTCTGTCCGATCGAAACGGGATTGTAGACCGTCGTCTCGTCCTCCTGCGCAAAGCGGTAGCCGTTGTACCACCGCTTCAACTCCGCGCGGTAGGCGTCGTAGGAGAGGCCCATCTTCTCGGCGTGGGCGCGGAGGTGTTCGTCGAAGTTCGCGTCAAGCTCCTCCTCGGTGAACCCGAACATCGCGGCGTACTCGTCGTCGAAGGAGATGTCGTTGAGCGAGGAGAGCGTCGAGAAGATGGAGAGCTTCGTGAACTTCGAGACGCCCGTGATGAAGAGGAAGCGGATCTTGTCCGTGCTGTCCTTGAACTGCGCGTAGATCGACGCGAGCTGATCCCGGATGTACTCCGCCCGCGGCACGTCGGCGAGCGACTTCGCGACCGGATCATCGTACTCGTCGATCAGGATCACACAGCCCTTGCCGTCGCGGTCCTTGAAGAACGTGAGCGCACGGCTCAGATTGAGGGACGGTGGAACGGAACAGTCATATGCATACCCAGCCGCAGTCAGCGCATCGGCGACCGCACCGGGGAACGTCTCGTCAAATCCCTCGCGGCTCGACGCATCGACCCCTCCCCAGTTGAAGTGGACGACCGTGTGCGGCGCGAAGTCGTAGTCGGTCTTCGCGATCGCGAGGTCGGCGAAGAATTCGCGGTGCCCGAGGAAAATCGACTTCAGCGTCGTCACGCCGAGCGACTTGCCGAAGCGACGCGGCCGCGCGCAGAAGAAATATGCGCGGCTCGGATCGGTGATCATCCGGTGGAAGTACGCGGTCTTGTCCACGTAGATCTGCCCGGCCTTCCGCAGTTCCTCGAAATCGGATTTGTCTGTCGCTATCGGTCGCATGCGCGTATTGTAGCATAATTTTCAGCCGCCAAGAGTCCTCTCCCTCTCTGACAATCAGTGCCGTCCCATCGTTCCGCGCCCCCGAGGTCACCTCGTCCGCCGTGAGTTCCGTGATTTTCGCGTCGACGCCACTGCTCGTCAAGGAGAAGTGCGCCGATTCATCCGCTTTACTTCAGCGCGGCGCGGTTTGGATAGACCGTCCCCGTCACCGAGTCGCGCACCTGCAGCACACCGGCGCCAACGGGCGCGGCGAAGCGGGGCATGTAGTTCTCATCCGTCCCCCAGGTCGTTCCGTTCTGGGAATGCGACGTCGCCGCAGGTACGGACGAATCGTCCGCGCTGTTCGCGAGGCGTGTTTCAGCCGTCGTGACCTCGCCCGGCACGCCCTCGTCGAACCGATACCACGCAACGGTCTTCGCGGAGACGGACAGCATCACCCCCACGACCAAGACGCAACTTGAACAGACAATCGACCGGCGCATAACGCCCCCCTTTCTTCCCAACACTCGTTCTCCGCCCAAACCGACAGCAGGCAGACTCCCAAACTTGCCGCGGCAGCCAACGTCAGCTTGCGATTCATGCCCGGCACCTCTTCAGCGGAAGATCACCATCGTGCCGACGCTGGTGTTCACGACGAGGTTGCCGTTCTCGAAC
>JAEDMC010000081.1 GCA_016303225.1 Kiritimatiellia bacterium | reverse complement strand
ATGCTGAAGGAGTTCAAGGTCGACACGACCCAGTGGTCGTTCATCTTCGAGGGCTTCTCCAGCATTGTTTTCTTCATGCCGCATAGTATTCATACGAAATACAAGATTGGCAAAGGGAGATCCCGTCTCGGCGGACGTTTTTTTGGTAGAATGTCCGCCGGGAGGGACAACATGGACAAGACGGCTGCAGAATCGAACCCTTAGCTCACCACAGCTGTACTTCTTTACAGTAATGGTTTCCTACCTCCATTTAGTTCAGCCGAGTTTTGCTCGGCGCACCAGACCATCACCCACTCCTTGACCTGTCTCCTATTTGCCGATGGGCCGATTACGATTCAGACAGAATCCTGATGTGAATTTAAAAAAACAGGCCCCTTGCCTTCGTCCCGATTAAGAATCCTCTCCGCTGAGCATCTCACTTCTCGTGCCGATCACGCCACCGCAAGACACTATGATCGGCGCATTGTTGTAGGTGTTCCATGCCGCTCCGGCGGTAGATGACATCATGGACATCACGCTCGCGATGTTGATCTCATGTTGCGGTTGCTTTTTGGCCTTCTTGCCCCATCGTTCGAGTTTGACGGAGGCGGATGCGCGTTCCTCCGCACGAGCCTTCGCCCTTGCCGCCTTCTCCCGTTCGCGCTGTTCGCGAATCTTGCGCTGCTCCGCCTCGTGCGCCCTCTGTTCCTTCACCAATATCGCGCTACGACGCTGCTTACGCAGACGAATCACATCCGCAGAACTGCCCGGATCGATCAGCAGGGCGATCCTGTCCAGCTCGAGTCCGCAGAAAAGAAGCAGCCATTGGGCCTTTGCAATTGAGTTGACGATGTTGCCGCACTCCAGTTCGATATTTCCGGAGTATATGCTATAGTCGAGATCAAGGTGTGGGTTGCGACGCTTTATCCACGGAACAAGGCCATCGCTTTCAAGCGCGATCATGAGATCGCCCATGTACATATTGACATGCCAAACCACGGTTGGAAGGATGTCCGCCAAAGATGAGATCGCATATAACCGACCATCGATGAAGAGTTCACTAACCCTCAATCCCTCAAAGGCGTGTGCGGGATAAGCCAGGGTGACAACCTTCTTCCGGTTGCAGACGATGTTGTCGGCATAGTTTTCGACGGATTCGGAGGGCTTGCGCGTATAGTGAAGGTCGGGTTTGGTCATGCGTTGCTCAACGATGGCCTGCCGTTTCCTCTTCGCTTCTTCCTTGATTATCATTCCGTCACTCGCTCATGTCATCGTAGGTCGGAAGTGATCCGAACCGCCCTCGGTCCCTCACGACAAAGCCAATTCCCTTCTGCGCATACGTCTCACGCTCAACCGGCGCAGCCATCGCCCTCGGCTCCGAACCGCTGCCAAGCCACGCTCGGCAACCCTTCTGCTTCAGTTCCTGACGCGGCTGCAGTTTTTGCTTGCCTTTCTTTTTCGACGCCCCCTTGGACGGCTTTACATTCGGAGGCGCAATCCTTGTGTTCACAAGAACATTGGAACAGGGCATCCACACCCTGACATCCGAAAGCTGCCGCTCGAATACCGCAACAAGCTTCGTGATGTTATCAAGCGCGGTCTTTGCGTCCATATAAAAGTCGATGACAAGCCTAAAGGCATTTTTTGCTCCGGGAGTCTCGAGCATTACGAAACTGCCGCCGACACTCTCTCTCACAAATCCGTTTAGGCCATCTGGGTCACGTTGTGCCAACAGACCAGCAATTTCGTACACGATGTCAAGCCAGGAGGCAACCTTGACGATCCGCCCCCCTCTCTCAAAATATCGAGGTTGGGCAATCAGGTCCTCGCAGGTGATCTCGGACAACGGAACTTGCGTGATCGGTGACACGCTCGACACGATGTGTGATGCCTTCTCGCTCTCGGCGATCAGCGGCTCGTAGAAGCTCGGCTGGCATAATGCGCTCTTGTAGTACTGACGCGCCTTCTCACAATCGACCGCAACGCCAAGCCCGCGACGGTAGCATTCCGCCAGCAGCCGATAGGCATCGGGATGAATCCGATCAGCAGCCCTTTCAAGGTAACTGATCGCAAGCACGTACTCGCGCTCGTCGATGAGACACTTCCCAAGTTCGAGAAGAGACGAATGGCAGTTCGGCGTCCCGCTACGGCGACAGCCAGGAGAGCAGGCAGCCTTACCGCAATCGGCACACATCTCGAAATGACCGTATTCCATCCGTCTCACCATTGGCCATATTATACCAAATCGTTAGCATCCCATTCGCTCACTGCGTTCGCGAAGGGATGGAAGTTTAGCGTTGCAACTGGTGGCGTAATCCTGCAACCTACAGGGTTATGCAAAAACAAACACCACCAGAAGCAACGAAGACAGTATACCCTATCCTCCGGCAGATAGTCAATCTCTTGTCCCTCTTGTCCCTCGAAGCCAACTCAATAGCGGCTATGATCCCGTTCTACAACCGGCTTGACCTGACTGTCGGCCATATGCTCGGAAACATCCGCCCAAATCAGCGCCCCGAGAACGAGCAGGACGACAAAACCGACCACCGCAATCGCCGTCCGCCTCCAATGTCGACGACGAATTGCCTCGCCCAATTTCTCAACCGTTCGATAACGGGTCGCCGGATCGGAATTCGTCGCCGTCAAGTAGACGGAACGCCAGCCCTTCGGCAATTCTCCATCAAAGCATTCGCGAATCAACATGCCGACGGCATGAACGTCGGCTTCCCGTCCCACATTCTGTCCACTGAACTGCTCTGGAGCCGAATAGCCGTAGGTTCCCACGCCGACCTTTGCCTGTCCGTCGACGGACAGCGCATTCTTGTCCCGCTCAATCTGAGACAGGGGGCAGGCCAACCCGAAATCGACCAGGACCGGGTCACCGTTCGTGCGCATCAGAATGTTGCTGGGCTTGATATCTCGATGCACATAACCATGCCGATGCAAAGCCCCCACCGCACTGATGACGGTCCGCAGAAAACGGGCAACCGAACGATCTCCGCGCGGCATTTCATATGGCTTCAGCAACTCCATCACCACATACGGACGTTCGCCACAACTGCCAAAACTCAGCATCCGGGGAAAATTGGGATGCTGAATCTCCAGCAGGATCTTCGTTTCCAGCTCAAACCGCGCCCGAGACTTGTCATCCAGCTGATGCAGGATCTTGATCGCCACCGGACGTCCGTCGGCATCCTCGCCCCGATAGACCTCCGCGAAACCACCGCGGCCAAGCAGCGCGACAATCTTGCACACGCCAATGCGGGTGCCAGGCAAAAGCTCGCCCTCCGCCGGACCTTCGTCCACCGGCCGCGTATCCAGCCAGCTGTCAAATTGATCAGCCATTGCAGATGTCCGCATACTGCAGGGCCAGCTTCTTGAGCTTCTCCCTCGTGCGAGCCATGATCTGGTCCACGTTGTTCCGCATAATGCCGAAGACGGACGCGACGTCCTCCGGCTTTTCGCCGCGGCGAATGATCCGACGGAAAATCTCCTTGTCCCGCGTCGAAACGTCCGGATTGGCGAAGAACTGCTGCAGAGCCGCCTCGTAGGCGTCCTTCTGCCAGTCCGAAAGATCCGCCTTGTAAGACCGCGCCTGACATGTCCACTCGAACGCCTGGTCCTTGACATGCTGCTTCAGCTCGTCATAACGCTTCCGCCGCTTAAGCTGCTCGATGGCCTTGTAGCGAACAATGCCGAGAAGATAATTGCGGAAGTGTCCCTTCTCGTCCGGATCATACTGATAGAGCGGCAACTTCTCGACGAGGGCAATCAGCGTCTCGTTGACGACCTCGGCCGCATCGACCGTCGGGAAGTACTTGCCGAGGAATCCGTCAATCAGCAAAGCGTACTTGTCGGCAAACTCCGTCCACCGTGGAGACACGGCATCCTTGCCCAGCACCTTGATCAGCGATTTTGACGTAACCTGGTCTTCGCGCACTTCCATATTCAAGCATTCTATCAGGCTTAGATTAATGGATTGTCAACGAAAAGTTCATCCATCCGACCTTTACTGGCCCCGACTTGCCTGTTTATTACAGTTTTTCTCAAAATAGGCGAGTGCACCATCCAGATCCGAGAACACGCCGTCCAGCTGGGCTTCGAAGCAGGCGTCCAGCCAGAGCTTGAACTGCGCGGACGGCTTGTAACCCAGCTCAATCAGATGTCGTCCCATCAGGATCGGCTTCGGCGCGGCATCAGCGATTCGCAGGCGTTCGGCCGCGTTCGCCAACCAGACAAGATCTTCGCTGCCCGACCCGTCGAGGGTCTGCCCGCCCGGATGCCCTTCCTCGTCCGCCCGGGCAACGCGGATCAGGCGGTCGATGCGAACCACATCCCGAGCCAACCTCCGGATCGCCGAATCCTTGGCCTGAGACGCCCACATGGCATACGGACGCATGTGATTTTTCACAAGCGGCGGCACTTCCTTCAAAAGTCGCTCCTCGTTCGTGAGCCGTCGCAGAAAACTGAGCGTCGGCTCACGTCCTTCGACGTCATGTCCGAGACTGCGGATCCGCCCCTTCTTCGGATCAAATCGCGTCGTCGCAGGCTTGCCGAAGTCATGGCACGTCACCGCGAGTCCAACGATCAAGTCCTCGTCCCGGTCTCCAAGTCGCCGGCGGGCAAAGGCGTCAAGGCAAAGCTTCGTGTGCTCCCACACGTCACCTTCCGGATGCCATTCGGGATCCTGCTTGCAGCCGATGAGACGTTCCAACTCGGGAAAATACCGAACCCATCCCGTCTCGCGCAGGAATTCAAGTCCACGGCCTATCTGAACGCCTTTCGTCAGCAGCTTCGCCCATTCCTCAAACAGCCGTTCGGGCGGCAGTCCCTCGATTGTCATCGCGCGGCAGATCTCGATCGTCTCAGGCGCCGGACGTAGATCAAAGCGCGCAATGAACTGCATACCGCGGAGAACACGTAGCGGATCCTCGGCGAACTTCGGCGAAACATGGCGGAGAATGCGGTCCTGTAGATCGGCAACGCCGCCATACGGATCCTCAAACGCCTCCGCAAGCGGATCGTAGTACATCGCATTGACGGTGAAGTCGCGACGACTCGCCGCCTCCTTCACGGACAAGAACGGATCGGAGTCGATCAGGAATCCGCGATGCCCCTCCCCGCGCTTCGACTCGCGCCGTGGGAGCGACACGTCGATGTCAAGATGCTGAATTTTCAGGACACCGAAGGAGAGTCCGCATGCATCGAACGGATACTTCTCGCCGATGAGCGCCTGGAGGGCGTCCGGCTGAATGCCAAAAACCTCAAGGTCAACGTCCTTCACGTCCGTTGCGCCCAACAGCAGGTCGCGCACCGAACCGCCGACCATCAGCGCACGACCGCCCGCCTGCCGGACTCTCGTGGCGATGTCCCGCACCGCCGACAGAATGTCCGCGGGCAAAACGCCGAGACCCAGCTTCACGTCCATGTTACCGGCCGGACAGAAACGCCTCAAGCTCCGGCTTGGCAACATAACCGACGGACGTACCGACGACCTTGCCATCCCTAAACAGCAGCAGCGCCGGGATGCTCATGATGCCATAGCGGGCAGCCAGGGCGGGGCAGTCATCCACATTGACCTTGCCGACCGTCAGCACGTCCTTCTTCTCCTCGGCAACTTCGGCGAGAACAGGACCGAGCATCTGACAAGGCCCGCACCACGTCGCCCAGAAATCCACCAGGACCGGACGATCCGCCTTCAGCACCGTCGTCTCGAAGTTTTCTTCCGTCAGTGTAATTTCCATATTGACCTCCATCTTTTGACTAGCTTTGCCTGTATTGTATCATTTTTAGCCGCAAAGAACCCGAAGAAACGCAAGATTCCTGCCTATCGGCGACGGGCATGTCCACCACCCGGCCGACCTGGACGGCCTGCGGGGCGTGCGGGACGTGCGGCTGGACGTGGCGCGGGACGCACGGCCCGATGGGGCCTGCCACCGCGAGGCGGAGGCGCGACATGACGAACCGGCGGATGGTGTGGACGCGGTCTCGGACGCACATGATGATGACGCCAACGCGGAGGCGGAGGCGGAGGACACCAGGTGTCGACCACGATTGTATTGACGACCACAGGTTTTGGCTCGAGCCCCGTGCCGTTGCAATGTGTGCATGGAACAGTCCCATAGGTGTGTTGAATGACGCGATACCCGTCGCACACCGTGCAGATCGGTTCCGTATAATAATAGCTGCCGACCCATGTGCCGGCATTTACGCATCCCGCGCCAAGCGTAAGGGCCGTTGCAACCAAAACTGCCTTAATTTTCTTGTTCATAATCGCCTCGCTTTCTGTCTGTTGACAACGAGTTAGGCGAACCCAATCCGCATTCCTGACAAGAAAACATGGAGCCGACCGCGCTTTCGATCAATGCTCTCTACTGATGTCAGTAGCGACTCAGAGAACCGAACTCAGGCCACATACGCTTCTGCAGCCTTCAGTCCCTTCTTGAGCGCGTTCGCCGCCGCGCGGCCGGCCGCCTCGCCCATCTGGTTGCAGTTGACCATCACGCGGCTCGCACCGTACGCATCGCGCGCGCAGTCGAGCGCCCGCCCCGGCGCGAGCACGTTCTCCGCACCTTTCGGGACGATCGAGCGGTAGGGAATCTCATACCAGGTCGGCAGGCCTTCCGTCTCCTTGCGCCACCGCCCGACTTCCCATTCGGACGAACCGTCGGACTTCACGATCTGACGCTCTTCACGTCCGTTCAGATAGCGGAACGTAATTCCCGCGCCCTCGTGAATGTCGACGCGATAGGAACCCTTGGCGATCACGTCGTCAAAACGGCGGCCGTACAGCAGATCTTCCGTCGTCAGACGGTAGAGCCCTTCGATGTGGCAGGATTCGCGCAAACCGACATGCGGCGAGACCGTCACCACCGAGAGCCGTTCCCCTTCCGGCATCGGAAACGCGCGGTTAACGGCATCGACAATCCGCCGCAGCTGCGCACGTCCCTCGAGCTCCGCCCGCGTCAGGTCTTCGGGCAGCGACGGATCGCAGGACGAGACGCGCGTGTAGGCGAGGAACGTGAGTCCCTTCGCGCCGACGACTGGCGCCTCCCAGCCGAAGACATGTTCCAGCTTCGCACCGTATTCCGGCTTGGTGATCTCGCCGAAGCCGAACTTGGGATGTTTCCGACGGAGGCCGTCCGCTCCCGACAGGATCGCGCAGACCGTATGCGCCTGCATCTCGTCCTTCGGCAGCTTCCACGTGCCGAGGTTCGCATACCGGCAGAGGTCGGCGTCACCCGTCGCGTCGATGAAGAACTTGCCGCGAAGCCGCCTGAGCCCCGCCTTGTCGGCGACGATCGCCGCGCTGACATGTCCTGTCCGATCGCATTCCGCCGCCGCGAGCCGCGTGTGCAGAAACGGCGTAACCGACTTGGCCTTCACGACCATCTCGTCCAACAGCAGCTGCAGCCCCGCCACGTTGAGATAGGTGCCGACCGCGGGATTCGTCGGATGCTCCCGCTTCGCCTCACCGCGGCGAATCAGCTCTTCCTCGACCCAATCCGTGAGGCCGCCGATGATCTGCTTCTTGCCGTCTGTCGAATGGAGCGAATGCCAGACGGGCACCAGCCCCTGCGTCGCCGTGCCGCCGAAGCCACCGGACATCTCGACCAGCGCGACCTTCGCCCCGGCCTCGGCCGCCTTCAGCGCCGCGAAGACACCGGTGCAGCTGCCGCCTACGACGACAACGTCAAAATCGCCGGCCGTCGCCAAGCCCTTACACTTCTCCTCCGCGCACGGCGCGGAGGATGCCAATCCGCACACGCCCCCCGCCACAGTGCCCAGCACAAAGTTTCGCCTGTTAATCAACATATTATTTAGTTGACAGTTAAAGTATAGCAAATGCGACACGAAGGCACTACCGAACCTCGATGCACCCAAGGCGGATGGACGGTTCGGACGCCTTCATCTCCAGCAGGTCAAGCGTCCTGCCATACTGGCTGACGCCGATCGCCGTCACCTTCACCGGCCAGTCGATCCTGGAGTTGCCCGACCCGTCGCGCGTCCACAGCCACTGGTTCTCGCCCGGACCCGTGATCTTCACGTCCGACTTGCCCGTGAGCGGCGCCTGCAGGAAGTTCCAGCCGTCGTAGTTGAACGCCAGCTTCGCCGGCCAGTCGTAGACATAGCACCCGACTCCGCCAAGTCCTGACGAATACCACTTCTCGCCCTCGGCGTCAGTGATCTCGAACGAGACGCGGCCCCAGTTCGAATTGCCCTTCGCCCAGATGCCGATCGTGTCGAACGGCTGCGCAATGGTCTTCGGCTCCTTGATCTTCAGGAAGACGTACTCCTGCATGATCTCCGGGCAGTCTGCCTGCGAGAGATGCGTCAGCTCGATGCACGCGCCCTTCTCGTCGTCCGTCACCGTCTTCGCCGCAAACTTGCCCGGGCGGAACGGCGTCGAATCGAACTTCGGGTCGATGCGGCAGTCCTCCGAGAAGTCCAGCGTCACGTCCGCCGCGCTGGCGAGCGACAGCACTTCGCGATTCGCCGCCAGCGCAGCAGGATTCTCGTGCCTGAACGTGCGCCGCTTCGCGGTCTCGAAGAAATCGATCGTGTCCTTCGAAATCAGATAGACCGGCTCGTCGCCGACGACGACCGTCTCCGCGTCCGACTCCGAACGGCGGCCGAGCATCGTCACGATCTCGTAGTCGGGCGCCCACGGAATGAACCCGAGGATCTTGCCGCCGTTCGACCACTCGATCTTCATCGTCGTCTCGCCGCGCGATGTCCAAAGTGCATAGATCCACTTGCCGTCCTTCGCCTCGAACTCGAGCGCATAGGCAGTGAGCGACCCCGTCTTCAGCTGACGGCGGTACTTCGCGCGGTCGAGGACGAGGGTCTGCGTCGCGACCGCGAGCGCGTTCTCGCGCGGATACGCCATCGGCCAGCGGCTGAACGTGCCCGAGCACCAGATCGTGTCCGCATAGCTGTTCGCCGTCTCCGTGCCGCAGCCGACCGGAATCGTTTTGTAGCCGAGCGCATGGGCGATGAGGTCGTCGCGGAGGTTCACCGCCGCCGCGCCGCGGAAGCTGCGCTCGTAGCGCTCCGTGCGGCACTTCCACTCCCACGGACAGTCCATCGTCTCGGGATAGCCGTAGATCTTCGCCAGCCGCTTGATGCACCACGGCGTGTAGGCGGTTGTCATCTCCGGCGGCATGGTGAGGCCGACCGACTCCTCGCCCCACGAGTCGACGAGCGACTTGTCGAGTCCGCCGCGCATCAGCTCCGCGATGAGTCCGTAGCTCTCGCCCGAATTGCCGACGATCATCTTCACCGACGGATCGACCTCCCGCCAGCACTTGATCGCGCGCGTCGCCTGCAGGACGCGGTTCGACTGGTGCGTCTTCGCCCAGTCGCTCAGCTCCGTCTTCTCGCCGTACAGCTCCTTCGGGAACGGACCGCCGCCCGACTCGTGGAAGATAAGCGCCTGCTTGCAGTGCGGATAGGCGTCGACATAGCTGCGCATCCGCTTCTTCGCCTCCTCCTTCGCCTTCTCGCTGTCGTCGCGCGGACAGATGAACGGAAACTCGGCGTGCGTGAAACCATGCGCCGCGATCTGCGCGTTCGTCTCCATGAGATGCATCCTCGGGTTCGGATCGAGCAGCGTCCGCTTCACGCCGAGATAGTCGTACGCCGGCGCCCAGTCCTCGAAACGCGGCGCCGTGCCGTGCGCCCCGCGGAAGTTCCAGCTGTAGTACGGCGAGTCATACCCCGCCTCGCGCGTGTTCTCCGGCAGCAGCCCGTAGCTCGTCTCGTACTTCTGCAGCAGCGTCCCCGCCTCGTCCGTGACGCGGTACGAGACCGTGTAGAGTCCGAGCCCGCCCGCGGTCGGCAGCGAGACCGTCTCCCGACGAGCCTCCGAACCTTCCAAACGGAAGCACCGCTCGGCCTTCCAGTCGCCGTCGTTCTGCCGCACGTCGACGTCAACCGCATACTTGCCCGGCCGCACCGGACGGAACTCGACGTTCACCTTCGGCGTCTCGCCCGGATAGTAGAGCGAGTACGGACGCTCCGGCGTCACGCGGAACCACACCGGCGACTCCTCGAGCGATCCGCCAAGCACGATCACGCTGCTCCTCAGCTCCTCGGCCGGAGACCTCCCCGCGTCGATGTAGTAGCGGTTCTTCTCCCACAGCGGGCCCGTGAACTCGAAGTGCAGGAACGGCAGCTCGGCGCGCGTGCAGCCGTCCGTCATGGACGTGAGGTCCATGATGCTCGCGATGTCGAAGTCGAACGTGACCTCGTACTCGTCGCCCTGCTTCACGACGCGAGAATCGTCCTTCGAGAGGTCGACCGTCTCCTGGCACATGGCGATGGAGCGTCCGCCGTTGTCGTAGAAGTGCGTCAGCCGCGCGGTGATGACCGGCACGTGTTCCGGCGGCGCCGTCGGATCGATCCTGCACCTCGCCTTCGCCCGCGCCCACTGCTTGCGCGGCACGTTCCAGAGGCAGCTGGACGGCATCTGCTCGAATCCGTCGCGCGAAAGGTAGTGGTTGCACTCGAGCATGAACGTGCCGAGGTTCTCGCGGACGCGCTCCAGCTTGAAGCCGCCCTTCTTCACGGCGAGCTCATATTTTTCCGGCGCGCGTCCGGGCACCGCCGAAAACGCATACCGCGCCTCCGCGCCCGCGTCGCCGGCGAACCTGACCGCCGTCACCGGCGCCGCCGTTTTGACCGTCTTCAGAAGCTGCCCGTCCAGCGAGACGCGATAGGCGTTCTCGCCGTCCCGCACGACCTGGAGCTCGTACGTGCGCTCGGCGGGCTTGCGGAACGCGTCCTGCGCGGCGATGAGCTCGTTGATCTCCTCCGTCTCGTATCCGCCCCAATGGCGGATCGGCGGCACCGTGTGCATCCCGAGCCGCGAACCCGTCGCCGTCAGCACGCAGTTGCTGATC
The DNA here is from genome assembly GCA_016303225.1 of Kiritimatiellia bacterium. GTDB lineage: Bacteria > Verrucomicrobiota > Kiritimatiellia > RFP12 > UBA1067 > UBA1067. Next base: position 1,381 of record JAEDMC010000081.1, on the reverse strand, counting down.
GTCGTCTTGACGGACGTCTCCACGAACTTGCCGCCCTTGAACACGCGATACTTGGCTTCGCCGGTAATGTCGCCGGCACCGAAGGCGATCCGCTCGGACTTCTTGTCGCCGTACACGAGTTCGAACGCGCACCCGACCGCCTTCGCCGTCTTCGTCGCGCGGCGGAACGGCGCACGGAAACGAACCGAGAGGTCCTCTCGCGCCAAGTCCGCGGCAATGTCCTCGCCGGACTTCATCGGCGCGCCGAACGCGGCGTCCCACGCCGGCGGCGGTTCCTTCCGCAGCTCCGCAATCGCCTCCTGCAGGTCGCCGCGCTCGTAGGGGACGGCCCGCCCGTCCGTCACCATCAGCCGGTCGAACCGGAAGTCCGTCTTCTCGGCCGTCGCCACGAGGTTCCAGCCGACAAGCGGCTTCGCGGGGAAAGTTCCCGTGCCGTCGGCGACGTACTTGCCGCCGCGCATCGTCCAGCAGGTTGCGGCGCCGTCCGACACCGTGATCGCCGCAGAATTCCACGCCCCGTAGCCCGACTCGCCGTATCCGTAGAGGAAACCGGCCATGCCCTCCTGCGGAGCGGACGGCTTCGCGCCGCCTTCGAAGAACGAGCCCTCCTCGCGCATCGTCAGGAGCCGCGTCTCGGGATTCTTCGGGTCGCCGAAGTAGAGCTTCAGCCCGAGCTCCCGCGCCGCGTCCTTCGCGTCAAAGCGGAATCGGAACGACAGCGTCCAGTCCTTCGCCTTCGGCGCCACGCTGATCGGGAAGAACCGCTTGTGGCAGCTGACGCGGTTCGTGGTCGCGAGGTGCAGCATCAGGACGCCGTACCTCGCCTCCTCGACGCTCGCCCCCGCATTGAAAAGCGCGGTGCGGTTGGCGAGATGATCCATCTCGTCGAGATGGACGATCCGCTCGCCGGCAAAACCGTTCAACGCCACCGCTGCAACCAGCAACCTCAACATACTCAACTCCTCCTTTCGCTTCCCCGAAAGACATCTCGTGCATTTAAAGATAATGCGCAAACCGCGGCAAGGTTCATCATCACTTTCCCTTTGCAATCTCCGAGGCCGCAACCCTTTTAGAATAATCACTGCCTGATATTATTTCGCATATCGGCGAAGTTGTCAAGGGACTCATCAGGAAACCGGAAAATTTACACATCGATAGATCTTGCGGGGACTGTCCCTATTCCCAGGCCATTACGGCAACAGGCAAGGCGACATATTGCAATATGTCGCTGCTGATACCGGGGCGATGGGGAGAGTCTTTATTCAGCCGTCAGATCGCCGCGCACGTGAGCAATCATCTTAAGTCTGCGGCCTATTTTTCTAATAGTTAGTGTCTGCCCATAAAAGTCTCGATCCAGCGGCAGGTGCGGGGTTTCTCGCCG
>JAEDMC010000289.1 GCA_016303225.1 Kiritimatiellia bacterium | reverse complement strand
CGCCGTTCAACGCCGACTTCGACGGCGACCAGATGGCCGTGCACGTGCCGCTCTCCGTCGAAGCGCAGATGGAGGCGAAGCTCGTCATGCTCGCCACGACCTCGATCTTCTCCCCGGCTTCGGGCAAGTCGATCGTGACGCCGACGCAGGACGTCTGCCTGGGCCTCTACTTCCTCACGGTTCCCTCGCAGCAGGACAAGCTCGCCGGCAAGATCGCGGGCAAGACGGACTGCTCCGACGAGCATCTGCCGGTCTTCAACGACGTCGGCGAGGTGGAGTTCGCGATCGCCGAAGGCGACATCGACTATCACACGCGCATCCGTTTCCGTAATCCGGACTACGGCACGACCGGCCGTCCCTACGGCAACACCACGCTGCGCAAGATCGAGACGACCTCCGGCCGCGTGATCTTCAACAGCGTGTGGCCCGAGGAGCTCGGCTTCTACAACGACAAGGTCTCCAAGTCGACGATCGGCAAGATGATTCTCGACTGCCACAAGGCCGTCGGGCACGACCGCACGATCAAGGCTCTGGACAACGTCAAGTCCCTCGGCTATAACTTCGCGACGATCTCCGGCGCGTCGATGGGCCTCAAGGACATGATCCGTCCGGCCGAGAAGGACGCCGAGGTCAACAGGGCGCGCAAGGCGGCGGACGAGGTCCAGAAGCAGTTCCAGCAGGGTATCATCACGGACGGCGAACGCCACAACAAGATCGTCGACATCTGGGCGACCACGACCGAAAAGGTCGGCGAGGAACTCTACAAGACGATCGACAAGAACATCAGCCCCGAGAACCGCAACCCGACCGAGCTGAACCCGGTCTACATGTTCGCGGACTCGAAGGCCCGTGGCTCGAAGCTGCAGATCCGTCAGCTCGCCGGCATGCGCGGCCTCATGGCCGCCCCGAACGGCGACATCATCGAACGCCCGATTACCGCGTCGTTCCGCGAGGGACTCTCGGTTCTCGAGTACTTCATCTCCTCCCACGGCGCCCGCAAGGGTCTCGCGGATACGGCCCTCAAGACGGCCGACGCCGGCTACCTCACGCGTAAGCTCGTCGACGTCTCGCAGGACGTCATCATCACGCAGGAGGACTGCAACACGGTGAACGGCATCGAAGTCGAGCCGATCATCGAAGGCGACGAAGTCAAGGTGACGCTCGGCGACCGCGTCCTCGGCCGTACCGCGCTCTATGCGGTGACGGATCCGAAGACTGGCGACGTGATCGTTCCGGCGAACGAGATCATCGACGAGGCCGCGTGCAAGAAGATCAACGCGTGCGGACTCGAGAAGATCTGGATTCGCTCCGGCCTCACCTGCGACGCCGAGCACGGCATGTGCGCGAAGTGCTACGGACGCGACCTCTCGACCGGCAAGCAGGTCGAGATCGGTACCGCGGTCGGCATCATCGCCGCGCAGTCCATCGGCGAACCGGGCACGCAGCTGACGATGCGTACGTTCCACATCGGCGGTACCGCGTCCGCGACGGCGAAGGTTCCGGAGATCGTCCTCAAGAACGACGGTCTCGCGAAGTTCGTCGACGTCCGCAAGGTGCGCAACGAAGAGGGCAAGGAAGTCGTCTTGAACAAGAACGGCTCGCTCGAGATCTGGACCGCCAACGGCGCGGCCAAGCTCGACACCTACCAGCTGCAGATGGGTACGACGCTCCTCATCGAGGACGGCGCGCTCGTCAAGAAGGGCGCCAAGGCTGCGGTCTGGGATCCGCACTCCGTTCCGGTTCTCTCCGAATCGGCCGGTACCATCGTGTTCCAGGACTTCGAGGAAGACATCTCCGTCAAGACCGAGACCGACCGTGCGACAGGCGCGAAGACGCTCGTCGTTCTCCCGACCTCCGAGTCTGACTTGCACCCGCGCATCGAGATCCGCAATGACGAGGGCAAGATGGTCGACTCGCACGACGTCCCGACGGGCGCGATCGTGATGGTCCGCGACGGCATGAAGGCTACGGCCGGCATGCTTCTCGCGAAGACCCCGCGTGAAGCGGCGAAGACGCGCGACATCACCGGCGGTCTGCCGCGTGTCGCCGAGCTCTTCGAGGCGCGTCAGCCCAAGGATGCGGCCGAAATCGCGAAGATCGAGGGCATCATCGACTTTGGCGAGAACGTGCGCGGCAAGCGCTGCGTGAAGGTGGTGGACGACATCACCGGCCTCGTCGAAGAGCACCTCATTCCGATGGGCAAGCAGATCGTCGTATTCAAGGGCGACCGCGTCAAGAAGGGACAGCAGCTCACCGAAGGCCCGGTCATCCCGCAGGAGATCCTCGAGGTCTCCGGTCCGCAGGAACTCGAAAAGTACCTCGTCAACGAAGTCCAGCAGGTTTACCGTCTGCAGGGCGTGGAAATCAACGACAAGCACATCGAGATC
>JAEDMC010000080.1 GCA_016303225.1 Kiritimatiellia bacterium | reverse complement strand
GTAGAAAGCGCAGGTCGATTGACCTGCGCTTTCTACAATTTGCAGTTGTTCCCAATCTTCCAGTCAGAAGCCGTTGCTGCACTTCGCCGCGAATCAGCTCGTTCTCGCCGAAGGCCATGCTGACGAGAAGCCCCGTATCGCCAAGGAAGCACTTCAGCGAACGGTGATCGCTTGAAAGCTCGAGACCGACATTCGGATCCGTCGCGTTATAGGCGACATTGACCATCATCGAACTCCTCAACCATTCGAAAGCCGCGTCAAACTCACGCATTCCCGCACCCTGCCGCACCGCACCAGGGGAAAACTGCCACCCGTGACTGGCCAGCGCCCCTGGAATCGCATTGAACACACCGAGAATCTTATGCTTGGACCGTCCTCCGTATTTCAAAATGTCGGCGCGATAAAGGTCGATGATCGTCCGCTTTTCAAAAACGCTATCTACCAAAATCTCCCATTTTCACAGTGTGTCTATCTACCAAAATCGCCAATATTGGAACACATCCTATCCACCAAAATCTCCAGTTTTCCTATAAGCCGACATGTTCCGCCGTCGCCTCCACGCAGCCGCTGAACCGCCGCGGCATATTCCTCGCTCCGAATCGCCGCCAGCTCACCCAACCGCAGAGCCCGCCTTACCAATTTATCTTCGCGTGCAGCCATCATCCCCCTTCTAACACCCAAGAATAGTCAAGAACACTCCGAACAAAAAACATTCGGCGGGATGGGTTGACTATCTGCCGGAGGATAGGGTATACTTTCTTCATTGCTTTTGGTGGTGTTTGTTTTTGCATAACCCTGTAGGTTACAGGATTACGCCGCCAGTTGTAGTACTATTTCGCCAGAATTGGTGTGAAAGGAGCCTTGGAATGACAGTTCATAGACTGAAGTATACGGTTCTTGCCGTCGTTGCTAGCGTCTTCGGCGCGGCGTTCGGCGACATCGTCTCGCCGGCGCGTCTCGGGGCTTTCCGCTTTAAGGTGTCGATAACGGTCGCGAAAACGGTCGCGGACACCGAGGCCGGCGTGCCGGTGCCCCTGCGGCTGTCGGAGAACAATCCCGTCGGCTTCTCGTATGCGGACTGCGATCCGACGCAGATGCGTTTCGGTGACGAGAAATACGCCCCGATTCCCTTTGAGGTCGACACGTGGAATCCGCAGGGCGAGTCGCTCGTCTGGGTGAAGGTTCCGCTCGCGGAGGGGACGAAGATCAATCTCGTCTACAACGGCACGGCGACCGTCGCCAACGATCCGTCCGCGGTGTGGGGCGACTATACGGGCGTCTGGCACTTCGAGACGCTTGACGAGAGCGTCAAGGTCACGAATGCTCAGGGCACCTACCCGAACTCGACGGCGGCCGAGGGCATCGACGGCAATGTCTCGACCTATTCGGTGCCCGGCGAGCCGGGACGCTTCGGCAACTGCTTCCGCGTCAACGATTCGACGGGCTACAAGGTGGGCAACTTCAACAAGGGCGGCGTGTGGGTGAACGACGCGGGAACGGCGAGTCCCGTCGACGGCGGCGAGAACTTCACGATTTCCGGCTGGTTCAAGCACGGGAACTTCCAGTATTACTGGGATCACTTCTTCTACAAGCGCGCGGCATCGGGCAACGGCGGAACACCGAACAACGCCTTCGCCATCGAGATCGACAGCGGCAGCGGCAACACCGCCAAGCCTTTACCGCGCGGATCAAGCGGCACGGGCCGCGCGGTGACGCTTAGCAACAACCTGTTGGACACATGGGGGTACATCACCTTTGCGTACGATGGGACGACGTGCCATGTCTACGAAAACGGCGTCCTGCGCGGCGACGTGACGATCACCAAGTGCATAGACAACGACAGTCCGCTTGTCTTCGGCGACAACTCCACCGTGACGGCCGGTAACGGCGACGCCGCGTGGAACGGCTGGATCGACGAGGTTCGTTTTGCGAAGGGAACGAAGAGCGCCGAGTTCATCGCGGCCGAATACGCGGCGATGACGACGGACGGCTTGCTCTATTACGGTGCGGTCGAGACCGCTGATCCGTCGGCCATCGTCGTCTCGTCCAACATCGGTCCCTGCGGCACCGTGTCGCCGGACTACGGCGCCATCGAGGGCCCCGTCGCGGGGCAGGAGTACGTCTTCGCCTGCACGGATAAGATCGGCGTTCTCGTTGAAGACGCGAAGCGCGGTGTTTGCACGGGCTGGAAGCTGGTCGACACTTGGTCGGGTGAGCTCCTCAGGTCCAGTCTGGACGAGGGCGAGGAGCCGTTTGTCTGCCACCACGTCTATCAGGCGGGCAAGGGCGTGAGCCTTGAGTGGCAGTGGCGCGTCGAATACAGGGTCGCGGCGACCGTCGCGCCTTCGCAGGGCCGCGTTGAACTTTCCGGCGAGTGGTTTGCGACGGGCGAAAAGGTGACGGCCAAGGCGACGGCGGAGTCTGGATCGGCCTTCCTCTACTGGACGGGCGACGGCGTGACGGATGACAACAAGAACGACAACCCGCTGACGCTGACGGTCGGCACCGCGGCGATCGGTCTGACGCCGGTCTTCAGCTCTTCGATCTTCGTCTCGCCAAACGGCAGCGACGAGAACAGCGGCAAGTCGTGGGACGAGGCGCTGGCGACGATTCACGCGGCGCTGGCGAAGGGCCCGATCCTGACCGTCTTCCTGGCTGAGGGCCTCTATGACGTCCAGGCCGCGGCGCAGGTTGAGAACCAGGTGAAGATCGTCGGCAGCGGCGAACGCGCGTCGGTCGTGCGGCTGGCCGCCGAGCCTGCGGATACGAGCGACCGCGACAAAGAACAGGCCGTGTTCTATCTGAACAACGCGAACGCGCGTCTTGAGAACCTCGCGATCACGACGGGCGGCAAGACCTATGGTCGCGGCGTATACGTGGCGAACGGCAGGGTCGAGAACTGCTCGATCACGAATTGCGTGACGAATAATGGTCGCTTCAACGGTGCTGGCATCTACATGAAGAGCGGCTCGGTTTGCAACTGTTTTATCAATGACAATATGGCCAGCTCTTCAGGTGGCAATAATAAGGAAGGCGGCGGCATCTACATGGAAGGCGGATTGGTCGAGAACTGCACGATCAGCAGCAACTACGCCTGCTACGCCCGCGGCGGGAGTGGTTCGGGACACGGTGGCGGCGTACGGATAAAGGGCGGTACGCTGCGCAGCAGCCTTGTCGTCGGCAACCTCGCGCATGGTAAGGGTTCGGGCGTCAATGCGAGCGGCGACACGAGCGTCGTCGAGAACTGCACCGTCGTCAAGAACGATAACCTGTCCAGCACGTTTACTTCCGGACTGTACGCATCGGGCAAGACGGTCGTGCGCAATACGATCGTCCGCTACAACCGGAACACGGCCGGCGAGGCGAACGTCTACCGGGATTCGACCGCCACGTTCGACCGGGTCTGCACGACGGACGAGGCGGGCGAGACGGGCGTCATTGCAGAGGCACCCGTCTTTGCGGATGCTGAGGGCGGCGACTGGCGCCTCACCTACTGTTCGTGCGTCGACGCGGGCGCGGACATGCCGTGGATGGCGGGAGCGACCGACTTGGACGGCACGCCGCGCATCGCGGGCGAGCACGTCGACATCGGCTGCTACGAGTTCGTCGCGACAGGACTTGCCTGCAGTTTCGACGTGACGACGGACGGCGTGCTGGACGAGGCGCAGGCGACGTTCGCGGGTTCCGTGATCGGCGCCGCGCCCGAGGCCGTGACGTTCTCGTGGACGATCGTCGATTCGGCCGGAAACAAGACCGAGCGGAGCGGGCTCGGACTTAAGGACATCACGCTGCCGCTGACGACGGGGGCGTACACCGTGACGCTCGCGGTGACGGACGGCGTCAACTCCGTTTCGGTGACGCGTACCGACGCGGTCAGGGTGTTCGCCACGGTTCTCTATGTCTCGCCGATGGGGGCGAACACGCTGCCTTACGGTGATTTCGCGACGGCGGCGACGAACCTCCTGGACGCGCTGGCCTTTGCCGCGGACGGGTCGACCGTGCATCTCTCGGACGGCATTCACCGCGTGTCCGACAAGATCGTCCTCACGAAGGCCATCACGCTGACGCACGAGGGTGACCGCGAGGCCTGTATCGTGACGGGCAACACGGGCGGGTCGCTTGTCGTCCTCGACAACGCGGAGGCGCATTTGGAGGGGCTCGACCTCTGCGGACAGTATCCGAGGCTTGTCTTCGATGCGACGAGCAACCCGAGCCCTAAATCGGCTTACGATACGACGCATGGCGTCCAGATCATGACCGGTGGCTCGGTGTCGAACTGCGTCGTCGAAAGTTGCCGCACGATGGACCACGGCGCGGGTGTCTACATGTCGGCCGGCACGGTCGTCGACACGGTGATCCGCGGCAATTACGCCTACTCTACCGGCGGCGGTGGCGCGAGCGGTGCGGGCATCTTCATGGACGGCGGTCTCGTCGACCGCTGCATAATCACGAACAACCTCGCCTCGTACGGCTCGGGTGCGCTTGGCGGCGGCGCTTATGTCAAGGGCGGCGGTACGCTGCGCAACACGCTTGTCGCCTACAACTACGGCTCGAACGCGGGCGGCGTGTGGGTCTCGGGCGCGAGCAAGCTGGAGAACTGCACAGTCTTCGGCAACTCGTCCGGCAAGGAGGGCGCTGCCGGCGGCGTGCAGATGGCCGATAAGTACGGCCTGGCCGTCAACACGATCGTCTGGCAGAACACGAACACGGTCGACGGCGTGGTCCGCGAGACGACAGGTGCGGACGCTCAGTTCGACACCTGCTGGAAGCAGGATCCGCTCTTCCTACCCCACGGCAAGCCCTTTCGCTTGCGTACGGCCTCACCGTGCCGTGACGCGGCGAAAACGCTCGACTGGATGGGCGGATCCGTTGACGTCTACGGCAATCCGCGCATCCGCTGCCAGAAGCCGGACATCGGCGCTGCGGAAGGAGCCTTCGGCTTCATGCTGAACGTCAAGTAACAGCCGGGGGCGAGAATGAACTGTTGAAAAGGAACGAAAGGTAGGAATGAACATGGCAGTCAAATGCGCGGCGGTTTCCGCCGGATGTGCGTGCGTCGCGGGATGCATGATGCTTTCAACCGCCTTCTCGGCGCCGGGGAATCCGGTGGCGAAGAAGGTCGCGGCGGACTTCGCGTCCCGGACGGGCGCGAAGGTCTGGCATTACGCGGTGCCGCCGATGAGCGAGATCCAGCGTCTCTCGGACGTCTATCCGTCGGACGGCACGCCGGACGGGACCGTGCGCATCGTTGCGGCGAAGGACGAATACGAGCCGGGCTCCTTCCTCCTCTGGGCTCCGCAGGACCTCGGGAAGGTGGAGCTTGAAATCGGAGATTTCAAGCAGGTTGAGGTTAAAGGTGGAGCTGGAGGGAAGGAGACGGGCGTTCTCTTCCCGAAGGAGAACCTCGACCTCAAGTTCGTGAAGGTCTGGTACCAGAACCGGAACGGCTGGTTCAGCTACTTCGGCGACACGGGCTTCAAGCTCTGTCCCGAGCTGCTGGTGAACGACGAGGACCTCATCCGCGTCGACACGAAGACCGAGGCGAACTACGCGCGTCTCGTTGGGAAGGACGGCAGGAAGTCCGAGAAGTGGCTCAATCCGCCGCGACAGATGGATTCGCGCCAGCTGCGCGAGGGTTGGCGCAAGGAGGACACGTTCGACTCGATGCGCGAGAACTTCCGCGACGCGGCGACGCTGCAGCCGGTCGCGCTGCCGAAGGAGTCGTTCCGCCAGTTCTTCCTGACGGCGCATGTCACGAAGGACGCGAAGCCGGGGCTGTATCGGGGCGAGGTGAAAATCAAGGCGAAGGGCGAACGGTTGATTGGCTCCGTTCCCGTGGAGATCAAGGTGCTCGACTTCGAGCTGCCGCAGCCGAAGTGCTACAACGAGCCGGAGAAGGACTTCCTCGTCTCGTCCTATTCCTATCTCTCGTTCGGACAGATCATGGAGAAGAACGGTTATGACGCGGCGCTTGCCCGCAGGCAGTTCATCGCGATTCTCCGCAATCAGGTCGCGCACAACCAGACGATGCACATGATTCGCGGCAACTTCAACAGCGAGACGTTCGAGACGATCGGCGTGATGAAAGAGGCCGGCATGCGCATGGATGTCATCCAGGGCGGGGTGAGCCCGACCTGGGGGCAGAGGGACCCTGACGCGATGGCGGCGCGGGCCAGGATCGTCGCCGACGAGTTCGACCGGCGCTACGGGCATCATAACGTCTACATGGGCTACGGCGACGAGCCGGGCGCGAAGTGGCTCGCGGAGAACCGGCTGGTCTTCGAGTCCTACCAGCAGGCGGGGCTCAAGTTCTTCATCGCCGGCGAGACCGTCTTCTCCAAGGCGGGCTACTTCTACGACTGGCACAACTCGGCGCGTGACGCGACGGACGACACGCTGCCTGCGCTCTGGGGCAAGATGCAGGGCGCGAGCCACGTCGCGTGGTACGCGAACCAGCACGTCGGCGCCGAGAACCCGGCGCTTAGCCGCCGCCAGAACGGCCTCGGCGCGTACCTGACGGGCTACACGGCGCTCTGCAACTACGCGCACCACCTCGGCCCCTACAACGACGACAGCACGACGTACAAGCCGATGGTGCTCGCCTACGGCATCTACGACGGCGTCCTCGATACGCTCGCGTGGGAGGGCTTCCGCGAGGGAATCGACGACATCCGCTACGCGACGCTGATGACCGACCTCGCCCGCAAGGCCGCGAAGTCGAAGGACCTGAAGGTCCGCTATCTCGGCTCGAAGGCGATGCACTACCTGGCGCTGACGGACGCGAAGGCGTGCGACATGGACTCCGTGCGCGGCGAGATGATCCGCTTCATCAACGAGCTGAGGCCCCTCGTCGCGCCCTATGACGTGAAATCCGAGACGGCGAACGTCGACGTCGCTGCGGTGAAGGCCGGCGCGGCCCGCGCGGAGGCGAACCTCAGGAGGGATGTCGCGACCGCGGTCGCCAAGGTCCGCGAGGCGAAGAACGAGGCTCAGACGAACAAGGCGCATGTCGCGGTCGCCGAGATCTACGCGATGTACGGCCGGCAGTCCGAGGGCGGCGCGTATCTCGAGAAGTTCGGGCTCTACGAGCGTGCGGCCGACTTCTACGCCTGCCTGCCGGAGAAGATGGAGGAAATGCAGCTCAAGGCGTACCAGAAGAACAAGGCGTACTTCTGGTCGCTCCTGCCACGGCATCCCGAGCTGCTGAAGGACTTTGACGCCGTCAACTTCGGCACGCTCAAGCCGAACGACACGAACGGCTGGAAGCGCGCGGTCGGCGGGCTGCTCTCCAGACTCGGCGGCAATCACGAGTACGTCTGGGGCGAGCAGCCGAAGCTGTTCGCCGCAGTCTACGGCAAGGCGGTGGCCGCCGCGCGCAAGTGGGACGTGGCGGTGCCGGCCGCGGCGGCGAAGAACGCGGTCTGGGCGGCGCTGCAGCAGCATGACGCGAAGGGCGTCGCCGAGGCTGCGAAGGAGGGGCTCAAGGACGAGAAGGCGAAACCGGACGTCCGCTATTACCTCGGCCTCGCCGCGGCGCTCGCGAAGGTGAACGGCAAGCCGGCGGCTTTCCAGTCCGCGGCGGAGGCGTTCGACAGGACGGTCGCAGACGTGCCGGGCAAGGTGCGCGTCGACGCGCTTTGCGCCTACGGCTCGGCGCGGTTGCTGGCGGGCGACGAGAACGCGGTCCGCGGGCTCAACGACTTCCGCAAGTCGCTCTACAAGCCGTCGCCGAAGAAGCGCTACGTCGTCAGGTTCTCCGAGACGCCCGTGACCGGCATGGCTGACTGGGAAAGGGTGACAGCCGAGCGGCAGACGTACGACCGCCAGTTCGGCGGCAACCTCGACTTCCTGACGACGGACGTCACCTCGGGCGAGCGTGCGCTCGGCAACTCGAAGGAGAAGCTCGCAGACCCGACGATGGAAATCGTTTGCGACGTCAGGGGCATCCACGTCCTCGTGCGCCAGGCCGATCCGAAGGCGAAGGAGGTCGAGCTCGGACTCGTCGGCAACTGCTCGTTCGAGGGCTACATCGCGCCGGGCGAAAACGCGCCCTACGAATGCTTTATGTACACGCCGCAGTCCGGTCATGCGTCCGTCTTCAGCACGATGTACGCGACATTCGGCCATCGTCCGATGGATCCGCGCACGCCCGAGCGCAAGTTCCGTTTCGAAAGCGCGTATGCCGAGGGCGAGGCGCGCCACTACCTGTTCTTCTCCTGGGAGAACTGGATGCAGCGCATCCCTCGGGACGGCACGGTCTGGGACTTCGAGAACATGTGCTGGCATCGCGCGGGCAACTGCTGCTGGAACGGCACGGAGTCGATTCACGGGCGCTCGACCTGGGGCGAGCTCGAGTTCCGGCTCACCTCCGAACAGCGTGCGCGGATCCTGAAGCCGCTTCTCGCGACGGCCTACCGGCAGTACGCAGCCGAGAAGCGCTGCCAGGCGGGACACGATGGCTGCCTCGTGCACTGGGCGGACGACGCAACGGGGGATCCCGAGTTCCACGTCGCGCGGGTCAAGCCGCTCGCCGAGCAGCTTGACAGCTACGGCAAGCTCATCTCGGCCGACATGACCGAGGCAACGGTCTTCTGGCTGGAGGATGAGGCGCTGCCGAAGTGGCAGGACGTCCTCTTCGAGGTCGAGCGCCGTCGTGCGGCATGGCTGCTTGAACGGAACGCGCGATAAGGGGGCATGAAGAGACAGAACCTTCGAACCTTCACCTCGACGAAGGAACGGATGAGGACCGGGTGCGGTTGCTGAAGGAGGCGCTCGTGAGCGTTTTGACGTAAGCGGGATAGATTTCGTTGGCGTCGAGGACCTCGGTGCAGAGCTTTCGCGCGGCCGTGCGGTCAAGACGCACTGCCGCGCGAATGGCATCGGCGAGAGAACGGGAGTCGCCCGGACGATAGGGAACGCCGCAGGCGTAGCGCTCGAGGAGCGCGGTGGATTCTCCGCCCAGCGAACTGACGATGCGGAGACCTGCCTGTGTGTAGTCGCAGAACTTGTAGGGGACGCCGACCCAGCTGTCCGGATTCATCGGGATGATGCCGATGTCGCAGGATGCAAGCAGCTTCTGCAGCGCGTCCTGTCCGAGATAGCCGTGCACCGTCACGCGCGCGGGGACGGGTCCCGTCCAGCGCCCCGCGAGGTCGAGCGTGAAGTCCGGATTCTCCTCCACCGCACGGAACACCGTCGCGAGGTCATACGTCTTCCCGACGTGTCCGGCGTAGACCAGGCGAATGGGTCCATGCTCGACAGTCTCGCTTTGACAGTTCATCAACTCCACCCCGTGATAGGCGAGGTAGTAGTCGTCCCGTCCGGTCAGTGCGCGGTAGCGTTCGCAGACTCCGGTGACGAAGTCGGCTTCGCGATAGAGGCGGCGCGCCAGGCGGGTGAGAGGGGCGAGGAGAAGGGCGGCGAGTGCGCGGAGTGCGCGGGGCGCGAGGCGGATGAACGTCTCCGGCCAGGCGTCCATCACGTCGATGACGACCTTGGCGCCGAAGTGGCGTCCGAGCCGCAGCGCCGCGGCGGCCGCGGAGAGATGGGGCGTGGAGGAGATGATGAGGGATGGAGGGGATGGAGGTTGGAGGTTTTGAGGTTGGAAGTTGGAAGTGGGGGAGAGGGCGAGGCGGAGCCAAGTGCGGGCATAGGCGCGGTGGCTGAGGACGCGGGCGAGGCCGACGTTGTGGGCGTAGGGACGCGTGGGGATGAGGCGGAGAGTGAAGCCGCAGCGCTGGGCGAGGTCGGAGTCGAGAATCTGCCGCGGAGCCTTGGCGCCGTGGGAGAAGTCGCTGGTCCAGAGGACGACGGAGTGTCCGGCCCGGGCGAAGGCTTCCGCCATCAGCCAGTAGCGCTGCTTGCGGTAGCCCTCGCAGGGGAGGTTGTCGAACGGATTTTGGATCCAGATGGTCATGCCGAGAATTATAGCAAATCTGCCGAAACGCGAAATAAGACGCTACAGCTCGAATGTAACGAATGCGGCGGGATCGTCCTCGGGCTGGGTGAACCGCGTTCCCAGCCGGCTGTGCTCGTACCGGCTTCCCGCCACGCGATCCTTCTCCGGCATCCGCCGATCGCCCACGCGCCACCGGCTCACATTGCCCCGAACAAAGCCCCGCTTCGCCATCTTCTCCGTCACCGGAATCGTCACTGTCACCGTCCACCCCGTCTCGTCATGCGTCACCTTCCACTTCCCCATTTCATCTTTTTCCCACTTCCCCATTTCCCTATTCCCGCATTTCCATATTTCCCCTGTCTTATACACCTTCCACATTCCCTGGTCCTCCAGCGCAACCGTCACGCAGTCGTCTCCCCAGACGAAATCGTGGTCAATCGACGACCAGTCCATCTTCGCCGTCGCCGGCTCCTCGCAGCGGACGGTGAGGAGAAGGGATGAGGGATGGGGGATGCGGGATGAGCTCACCGTCGTCTTTGCCCATGGCGTTCCCTTCACCTCTTTCGCCAACACCATCTCCCGCGTCTCGCCGACCTTCAGCCGCATGTCCCAGCCCTTGTTCCTCATCCAGTCTTCCATGAAGAACTTCCGCATCCCTTGCGCATACCATTTCACCCGCCGCGCGCTCAGCTCGTCTTCCGCCTCGTACGCCAGCGAATAGGCCTGTTGCAGGAGTTCCTTCATCCTGGCGACGTCCGCCGGCGGATAGCTCACCTCGAAGACGTGGTGATACGTGCACGTGTCGGACGTCCACTGCCGTTCCCAGCAGCGCTCCTGGAGGGCGATCAGTTCGCGCATCGGCTTTGCGCCCGGACCGAACATCCGCCGTGCGAAGCCGTCGTAGATCGCCTCGACGTCGACGTTTGGATTCCACAGGCATTTCGCCCACACATACATTGAAAGCGCAATCCGCGGATCGCCTTCGCCGCCGCACACGAACGAGCCTGCCGTCGCGTCCTGCAAATCCCGATAGTGCCGCTGAACCGTTCGCCCGAAGACATACGGTGCGCTCGTCCGCTCCAGCGGCCAGCAGCCGTAATGCCAGTTGATGACCTTGCGTCCCGTTGCCTCTTTCCAGCCTCTCAGCACGGCCTCTTCCCGCGTGCGCGTTACCGTGTCCTTCAGCAGCGCCATGCCCGGCATGGTGCACACCTCCGCCTCGCAATTCGTCGGCAGTGCGCAGTCCGGCACGCCGACCGTATTGAGATACGGCAGGAAGCTGATCATGTAGTCCGGATGCGCCGTCTGCAGCCATTCCGCCAGCTTCCGCGTGAAGTGTCCCCAGATGACGGGCGAGGCGAAGTCCGCCTTGCTTCCCGTATAGTCATAGAGCGTCCGGCACCACTTGCAGTCGCACCGGATCGGTGCGTCCCACTGGCAGACGGTGACGATCTTGGCCTTGGTGTTGACGATGCCGCCCGAGTCCTCGAGTCCGGCGATGTGCCGGTCGATGCGCGTCTTGTAGCAGGCGAGCGTCGCGGGGTTGCCGTAGCAGAGCATGGGCGTCTTGCCGGACTCGAAGATCTCGGGATGTTCGCGCTTCAGCCGCGCGTCCAGGTGCCAGCGGTGCGGTGCGTGCACCTGGACGCCGCCGCGGTGGGTGTCGCCGGACTTGGCGACGCGCGCCCACGTGGCGCGTCCGCCGAACACGCGCTTCGCGAAGACGGGACGGTCGGAGTAGTCGACGGGACGGACCACAATCTCGTCCCGCTTTTCGACGCACCGTCCTTCCTCGCAGTAGTAGCGCAGGCCCAGTTCCCGTTCGCACCAGTCGAAGACGGCGAAGTCCGCTCGGCCCAGGAACCGCACGCATCCGTTCTTCGCGATGATGCGAAAGGCGTCGGGGGTCGCCTCGGCTTGCTCCGTTTGGCTCCCGGCTTCGCCCACGAACATCGCCTTTTCCACGGTGCACCGCTGTCCCTTTTCGACGCTCATCACGTCCGGACGTTTCCCGCACATCTCCTCGATGACGTCGGCGAGGAACATGGCGGCCCAGCAGCTTCTGGCCGTGGATTCGGTGACGATGGGGAGGACGGTGTCGCCGCGGACGACGACGACGGGCTCGCCGTCCAGCTCGGACCACGTCGCCGGCGCGGACAAGTCCGTCCGCATCGACGCGCATCCGGACAGCCCCAGTCCCAGCAGCAGGTAGAGAATCCGTTTCATCGATTCCGTATTATACCAAATCAGAACAATTTCAGCCGTTCCGCTTGAGCTGTGGTATAATATGAGAACATCTTTCATATCAACTTAAGGATGAGGCATGCAGGTTTACATCGGCAAGGACAAAGTGAGCTTATGAGGACGCCGGCTGACAAGACGATCACCCTGACCTTCTACTCG
>JAEDMC010000079.1 GCA_016303225.1 Kiritimatiellia bacterium | reverse complement strand
CGGCATAAACGGCCCCTGCGTGTAGAAGAAATCCTTGTACAGCATCTTCCCCTCCGCGACCAGATCCGCCGCGTAGAGATACCAGCCTTCGTCCTGGTTGAGACCGCCCAGCCACACCGCCGCCGCGCCCAGCACGGCAAACGCGAAGATGGCCAACGCCCAAAATATCTTCATTTCCCCACCTCCAGACACGGATTAACGTCGAGCGTCATCGCGTCTTCGACATGGTTGCGTCGATAGTAGGCGAGGCCGGCGATCATCGCGCCGTTGTCACCCGTGTACTTCGGCTTCGCCATCAGGAGCGGCACGCCAGCATCCTTGGCAACCTCCGTCAGCACGGCGCGAATGCGCGAGTTGAGCGACACGCCACCACCGAGGATGAACGCCTTGTAACGCTTACGCTTGAGCGCCGTACGCGTCCGGTCCGCGACCGCCTGCACGATCGCCTCCTGATAGCTCGCGACGACCTGCGCCACATGCGGCGTTACCTCGTAGCCGCCGAAGTCACGCGCACTCTCGGTCGAACCGGCCAAGTCGGGATGCTGCTGCGCGTAGCGAAGCAGCGCAGTCTTAAGGCCCGAAAAGCTTACGCACAGCTCCGCCGGCAACCCCGCAAGCGCCGTCACGCCGTCCCTCGGCCGTCCCTTCGGGAAGGGTATGAGGTCATCCGACCTCTGACCTCTGACCTCCGACCTCGCTTCCGCCATCCAAGCGGAAGCGATCCGGTCCATCTTGAGCCCGCCCGGATAGCCAAGTCCCAGCAGCTTCGCGGCCTTGTCAAACGCCTCGCCCGCCGCGTCATCCAGCGTCTCGCCGATGACCTCGTACTTGCCGTACTCCGGCATGTCGACCCACATCGTGTTGCCGCCCGAAATCGCCAGCCCCAAAGCCGGCGTGCAATCCTCAATCCGAAAGTCTCCATCCCCAATCTGAAAGTCTCCATCCCCAATCTGAAATCTGAAATCTGAAATCTGAAATCCTTTTCGATCCGCAGGATCGAAAAGAAACGGAGAGTGCAGATGCGCCTCGATGTGGTTGATGCCAATCAGCGGAACGTCCAGCGCCTTGGCGAGGCCCTTCGCGGCGTTAAGCCCCACAATCAGCGCCGGAGAAAGCCCAGGCCCGTATGTGACGGCGACCGCATCAATCGTTTGATTGTTCAATTGCTTGAACTGCGAAATCGCCTCTCCGACGACCTGCGAGATCTTCTCGACATGCGCCCGGCTTGCGATTTCGGGCACGACGCCGCCATAGGGCTGATGCAATGGAATCTGCGTGTAGACAACGTTGGACAGCACCTCGCGACCGTCCCTCACGACCGCCGCCGCCGTCTCATCGCAACTTGTCTCTATGCCTAAAATATTCATTCAATTCTACACCTACACCTCATCCCTACCAGAACTTCCACCAGGGATTGGTCTTCGCCTTGACGCCGCCTTCCTTGTAAAGCTCGCGGACGCGGGCCGTGCCGGCCGTCTCTGGATCACTCACGGTCTCCTGCAGCCGAAACTCATAGTCATCCGGAAGCGACCAGAACTCGCTGCGCACGAACTGGTCCTGATTGAGACGGTGCAACACGACAACCTCACCCTTCGGCATGATGCTGAGGGCCGGACGGTCCAGCCGCAGGATCGCCCCAAGGTCACGCGTCTCCCAGTTCCGGGACGAGTTGCCGGCGTCCATTGCCTTCAGGAACAGATGCTCGGAATGATTACGGCTCCAATAGACCAGCGAAAACTCACGGCGAAGGCCTTTCCGGTTTGCGAACATCTGCGTTGCGCGCGCAAGCTGAAGGCCCTCCACCACGTCGAAGGCGCGGACCATACCCTCGTAGCGCGAGCCGCCGTGGACCAAGACCGGCTTGGCCAGATAACGACTCGGCTGGCGGAGTCCGTAATGGTCGCCAAGAAACGTCTCCAGTTTCTGTCCCTCGCCGGAGTCAATCCTAAACCGCGCGACGAACGGAAACTTCTTCGTCTCATCGAGCTGATGCATGTCGCTCGCCCGGAACACCTCGATGAAAAAGGAATCTTTCGAATTGGAGTAGCCGACACTCACCCGCTCCGGCGACGGATTGACAACGTCAACGACACCGCGGATGCGCTCGCCGACGACGAAATCCGAACTGTCAAGCTTCAGGTCGACCCTGATTTCCGCCGTCTCGGCAAAAAGCGCGGACGTCAGGACGAAAGACGCGAGGCAACTGACAATCATGCGGTTCATAAGCAACCTTTCATATCTCGACTTCCAATCCGTCATAGGCCGGTTCGACGCCCTTCGGAAGCTTGGCTAGCCACTCTTCATGCGTGAAGTCGTGGCACATGTGGATGAGATACGTCCGCCGCGGCGCGATTCTCTCAACGTAACCGAGCGCCCTCTGAAGCGAAAGATGCGTCGGATGCTCACGCTCGCGAAGACAGTTCAGAACCAGCGTGTCGACGCCCTTCAGCTTCTCAATCGTCGCCTCCGGCAGCTCATGGCAATCTGAAACATAAGCCAACCTTCCGGAAAGCACATAGCCGCAGCAAGGGAATCCATGTTCCACGGCGATCCGCTCGACTTTGACATCGCCGATTACGAAACTGTCGGCGTTGTCGAACTCGATCTGGGGACGATAAAGCCCGTGCTCGCCGCCCTTGGCGCTGATGTAGGGGAAGATGCGGTGCATCTGCTCCTCGGTCTCCTTCATCGCAAAGCACTTCATCACCTTGCCGATACAGCGGCAGGTGCGTCCGTTTGCGCCGGGATCCGTCGGATTGCACGGGACCATCGTGCCGTTCAGCGTGTTGAAGCGCCGGACGTCGTCAAAGCCGGCGGCATGGTCCATATGGGCGTGCGTGAGCACAATCGCATCGACCTTTTCGATGCCGTATTCGATGCAGGCAAGGCGCATTTCCGGGGGCGTGTCGATCAGAAAACCGACCTCTCCGGAACGCACGTAAGCGCCGCATCTGCGGCGCTTGTCGCGCGGGTCGGTCGAGGTGCAGACCTTGCAGTGGCAGCCGATCTGCGGAACCCCGACGCTGGTCCCCGTCCCTAGAAACCTAAATTTCAATCTCTACACCTATCACCTGCACCTACTTCTTCTCGGGCATCTTCCCGGTCGTGAAGTACTGCTCGACCTCCTCGAGCGTCCGGCCCTTCGTCTCCGGCAGGAAGAACGCCGCCGTGATGAAGTAGATGACCGTGAAACCGGCGAGGACGAAGAACACGCTGCCGTTGTCGTTCGTCGCGGAGCACCACCACGGGAACACCGTTGCGATACCAGCCGAAACGCCCTGGTTGATGATCATCGCGATCGACATGCCGGTCGCGCGAATCCGGGTCGGCATGAGCTCCGTGAGCGCGAGCCAGACACAGACGCCCGGGCCGACCGCGTAGAACGCGACAAACATGACGAAGAAGATCGTCGCAAGAACGCCCGTCATCATCGACGCGACAACCCAGCCCTTCGAGATCGCAAGGAAGATCGTGCCGACGCCGCAGAGCCCGAGAATGATGCCCGAGGTGCCGAGCTTGAGGAGGAACTTGCGGCCCTTCTTGTCCACCAGCGCACAGGCGACGACCGTCATCACGCAGTTCACGATCTTGATCACGGCGTCGGACATGTTCGCGAACGCACCCTGCATGCCCGTCTTCTGGAAGATCGTCACCGTGTAGTTGAGGACGGAGTTGATGCCCGTCGTCTGGTTGCACGCGAGAATCACAACCGCCAGGATGAACGGAATCACGTACTTCTTCTGGAGCAGCGAATCCGTCGCCGCGGCGTTCTTCTGCTTCTCGGCCGCCGCCGCCGCGTCAGCGGCGATCATCTCGGCAAGGATATCCTTCGCCTTCTCCTCGCCGTTGTTCGCGGCGAGCGCAGCGAGCGACTCATCCTTGCGGCCCTTCTTGTAGAGCCAGCGCGCAGATTCCTTCAGCTTGAACGCGCCGAGGAAGAGAATGAAGCCGGGGATGCAGGAAATGAGGAAGATGAGCTGCCAGGCATGCACCCACGACGCGATCTGCGCCGGCGCAAACCAGTCCTTGATCTGTGCGAACGTGACAGCCGCCGCCTCGACGCCATGCTTCACGGCTTCGGCGTCAACGGCGGCCTTAACATCGCCAAATCCCTTGGACACGACAAAGCCGACCACGGCGACGAAGACGAGACCGATCGTGAGGAGCAGCTGGAACATGCCCGTGCCCTTGCCGCGCGAATCGGCGTCAAGGCACTCGGCGAGATACATCGGGACGATCACGCCAAAGAGGCCCGCCGCCGCACCCTGCAGCCCGCGGCCAACGACCATCATCCAGAAGTTTCCGCCCTCGAAGAAGCCCGAAGCGCAAATGACCGGAATCGAGATGAGAAACAGCAGCGCCGAGGCAATGATCATTTTCTTGCGACCGAACCACTCGGCCAGCAGACCGGCGACCAGCGAGGACGGCAGCGACCCCCAAAGCGCCATGCCGACGATCCAGCCGATCTGCGTCTGCGTGAAAGTCGACGTTCGCTCGATGTACGGCAGCGCCGCGGCAATGACGCCGACGTCCACACCGTAGAGAAGACCACCCAACCCCGCCATGATCAGCAGGAACTTCGCATACCCTTTTACCGTCATTTTCTTTTTCCTTTCTCGTTTGATCTTAACTAAAAGCCAACCGCCATTCGCCAAAGCTCACCCCACCCACGGCTCGATCCCGTCGAGCCCCGGATGAACCTTGTCTTTCTCGCTCAGCAAGAAGTCTCGCCCCGGCCACGGCCACTTAATGCCGAGCTTGGGATCATCAAATTTGAGCCCCCGCTCTGACTCTTTGCAGTAGAGATTGTCGCACTTGTAGCTGAAAAGCGTGTTGTCTTCCAACACGACGAACCCATGCGCAAACCCCCGGGGAATGAAAAACTGACGACAATTTTCGGCCGTCAGTTCGCAACTGACGGACTGCCCAAACGTTGGCGAGTCCTTGCGGATGTCAACCGCAACATCCCAGACGGCCCCGCGAATCACGCGCACAAGCTTCGCTTGGCCGTGTTCCCCCGCCTGCCAGTGAAGCCCGCGCAAAACGCCACGCGAGGAGCAACTTTCGTTGTCCTGCACGAATTTCGCGCAAATGCCAGCCTTGACGTACCTTTCTTCGTTGTACGTCTCGGCGAAATACCCGCGCGTATCGCGATGAATGTCCGGCGCGACGATCTTGACGTCCGGTATCGCAGTGGCAATCACTTCCATAACGCCTATTATACCATAAATCGGACGCTTGGCTTGACGTACATCTTCAGGTTTTGGGACTCTTCCGTCAAGTTAAAGCCAAGACGTTCAAAGAGGCCCCTCACCGGCGCGTTTTTGCCGCTGTCACGCCAGGTTGCGGACAATTCACTCACGCCCCGCGTCGCCGCCAGGCGCTCGACCCCTGCCTCGACCTTCTCCTCGATGCCGCGACCCATCACGCGGCAGCTCATCACCCAGTCAAGAATCTCATTCTCCTTCACAACAACAAAAGCGATGAGACCCTGGTCGCCGAAGCGATCCTTCGCATGCGCCGTCACGACGAGGCCTGTCCGCCCCAATTCGCGAATCTCCGCCTCCGAATACCGGTTTGTGCAGACATTGAACTGATTAGCCTTCTGCGACAGCTGCGCAACCCGCGGCACTTCTCCGTCCGCCATCACATGCACGTCAAGTTCAATGCCCAGCGTTTGCCAAATCTCCGTGACGCCGATCCCTGATTCCTCATTCCTCAGCCCTGCCAAACGGCTCTGCCGTTTGGCTTCCGCACGATACTCCTCCGTCTTATGCCGGTCTTCGTCCGTCAGCTCACGCATGGGGAAATACGCCTCCAGCTTCGGCGGAAAGTTCGCGACCGTCACATCTGGCAACCGCGCCGCCATCTCCAGTCGCTCGGCCGGGTTGTCGTCGACGAACACAAACGCATCAACGCCCAGATTCAGCTCGCACGCGACCTCCAGCAGGTTCTCCGACTTCGGTTCCCAGTTGATTCGCCAACTCACAAAGTCATCCCGAGTCAACGTCATCCCCTCTGCGCCTCTGCGTCTCTGCGTGAGATCCCCATCACCCAACAGCCACTCCACATCACTGAAATTGTTCTTCGACAGCGCCACCAGCAGAATGCCTCGGTCCTTAAGCGCCTTCAACTCACGCTGGAACTCGACCCTCGGACGAATGCCCTCTACCCCATCCTCACCGACAACACCGTCCCACAGCGTATTGTCGAGGTCGACGGCGATGACCTTCTTGACCGCGCCGCCATTGATCCGCCGCCAGAACTCCCAAAGCGACGTCACGTTCGTCACTTCGGCAAACGGAATCTCCACGCCGAATTCCGCCGCAACCTCCGTCACCAGCCGCAATTGCGCGATCGAGTCCCATTCGGGGATTGACGAATACGTCGTCTCAAAGGACAACGCCCCTGCCGGAACCCCAAGGATTCCTGCCGCAAATTCAATGAACTCGCGCCCGCTTACCATACATCCTCCGCAGGGAATCGCCGACCGAAGCTACGGCCATGCGCGCCGTAGCAAACGCCATCGTCAGGTTGTAACCGCCCGTCGGGCCGTCAATGTCCATCACCTCGCCCGCAAAATAGAGATGCGGCACCAGCTTCGACTCCATCGTACGCGGATCGATCTCGTCCGTCGCCACGCCGCCAATCGTCACGATCGCCTCCTTCACCGGACGCGGCTTCAGGCCCCTGTACTGCAAACGATTGTGCCCGAACCAAACCTCAATCGTCAGAATTGTTCGAGTGTTCGGATTGTTCGAATGTTCAAGTCTGTGGTAATGTTCAATGAAGCGTTGCGCGTTGTAAACCGCCGCGCCGGACAGGCCAAAAGACTCGCAGTCGACTTCGCCCTTGTAGTCGAAGAGCGTCGCACCATCCGGGGCAATCACCTTCACTCTTCCGTCTTCGAAGCGCCGCCCCGCCAGCGATGTCACCTTGCGGTCGTTCGTCTCCATGCCGATCAAGCCCGGCTGATAGGGAACGATCTTATGCCCGAACGCCTTCGCAAAGTTCTGTCCGTCCCCGACCGACCCCGTCTTCGGATAGCTCACCCCGCCCGTCGCCAGAAGAACATTCTCTGCCTCCAGATCGAAATTCTTGGTGTGAACAAGAAAACTCCCTCTGTCCAGCTCCCTGCGTCTCTGCGTCTCTGCGTGAGAATCAAGCCCCGCTTTTCCCCACCGCTCAATCCCCTTTACCGGACAGTTCGTCAACACCGGCACTTCGCTGTCCCGCAGCAAATCGCCAAAGGCATGGACGATCGTCGCCGCCTTGCCGTCCGCCGGAAACATCCGTCCGTCCGGCATGCGCCGCAAGGGCACGTTCAGGGACTTGAACCCGGAAATGATCTGCCGCGGCGGACACGCCCGAATCGCCTCGGCAACGAAACGCTTCGCTTCTCCGACATCCGCGAGGAACTGCTCTGTCGAAATATCCTTGGTGAAGTTGCAACGTCCGTTCGCCGTCATCAGCACCTTCGAACCAAGTCGCGCCTTGCGCTCGATGAGAACGCACGGAATCCGGCGCTCGGCCGCCACGGCCGCGGCGAACATGCCGGCAGCCCCGCCGCCGACAATCGCAAGCTTGACCGGTGTAGCCTTAAGCGCCATGTCAGACCTCGATGACGGCGAGCTTGCAGTCCTCGTCAATCTCAATCATTCCAATCGACACCGACAACCCGCCTCCGAATCCCGAAAAGAGAACGGGACCGCGCACGTTCTTCCACGCGATCGTCACCGGCACCGAAGCGGACGACAGGTTCCCGAGCTGATCGCACGAAATCGCCGTCGTCCCCTCTGCGACACCGAGGCTCTTCGCCAACTGCCGCACCATGTAGACGTTGGGCTGATGGGGCACAAAGCTGTTAGCTGTTAGCTGCTGGCTGTTCGCAGAGAGAAATTCCCTCAGGTAGCCAACCACGTCGGTGGCGACGAATTTGAAGACGCCGAAGCCGTCCATCTGAATCGTTCCGCCCTCTTCCAGCTTCAGAGCTCCGCCCTTCTCCCCGTCCGCAACAAAAGAGAATCTCCATCCGTCTCTGCGCCTCTGCGTCTCCGGGTGAGAATCAATTCCCACCACCGTCGCCGTGCCCGCATCGCCCAAGAGCGGCGCAGTCGCCGCATCTCCCTCGCCCACGAACGCCGACTGGACGTCGCCGTCCAGCAGCAAGACCTTCTTCCCCGTCTGCTGCGCCAGAAGCCCCGCGAGATAAAGTCCATAGCCCCAGCCGGAGCACGCAAGCGACACATCAAAGGCGACGACGTCCTTCGGCAGCCCCAGCCGTACCTGCGCCTCGATGGCCGTCGCAGGCATGCGGTTGTGCTGGGTGAAGGACACGCACAGAACCGCTCCGAAGTCCTCCGGCTTCGAGTTCGTGTCCGCCAGCATCTTTTCCGCGGCTTTCACGCAAAGGTCCGCGACGGTCGTCCCCTTCGCGGCAATCCGCCGCGTGACGATGCCCGTCGCCTGCGCAACCTTCGCCTCATTCTCTACGGCATGTGCCGGCACGCAGGCCGCAAGGCCTTCGATTTTCACCCCGCCTATCGTCAGCACGTTCATCTCAAGTCTGGAAGATCTTCGCATGAGACGTGGGCTTCGCCTGCTCGAGCCCCAACTCTTCGGTCAGCTTCTCGCCCGGACGAATCCCCGTGAATTCAATGGCGATGTCGCGGTAGGGACGATACCCCGCGCGGCGAATCATCTCCTCGGCGAGAGTCACCAGACTGACGGGCTGGCCCATGTCGAGCGTGTAGACGCGGCCCGGCTCCATTGTCGCGGCGACGAGCACAAGTCCGACCGCTTCCTGCACCGTCATGAAATAGCGCGTCATCCGCCGGTCGGTGACCGTCACCGGACCTCCGTTCGCGATCTGCCGCTCCCACTTCGGGACAACGCTCCCGGAGCTTCCGAGCACGTTGCCGAAGCGGACCGCCGTGTACCCTCCGGCGATGACGGACTTCTCCGCAGCCAGTTTCGTCGACCCCATCACGCTCGAGGGGTTGACCGCCTTGTCCGTCGAGATGAAGACGAAATTCGCAATGCCGTTCTCCCGTGCGACCTTCACGAGCGCCTCGGTCGCTTGCGCGTTGTTGCGCCACGCCTCGTCTGCATTCACCTCGCACATCGGCAGATGCTTGTAGGCGGCCGCGTGCAGCAGCACCTGAGGTTGCTCCCGACACATCGCCGCGGCGATCTTCTCGGGCTCGTTGATGTCCAGCATCAGCGGCACCGCGCGTCCAGACGCCATCACCTCTTCGCAAATCTCGTACAGCGCATTTTCACCGCGCTCGACCATCAGCACCTTCGCCGCGCCGGCGTCCAGCACCTGACGGACGATTTCGCTGCCGATCGATCCGCCGGCCCCCGTCACCATCACGCACTTGCCGGCGAAGTACGCCCTGACGGACGCATCCGCGAGTACACGTTCCTTGCGGTTCAGCAGCTTGGCCTCGCGGTTCCTGGCGTTCGCGAAAAGCGTCCAGAGCCAGCGGATGACCAATGCGCCCGCGCCCCAAAGGACGCCATTGATGAGGTTGACCGTGAACGGCGGACGAATATGCACCTGCGCCTCGCTGCGAAAGACGATGCGGAAGAGCATCATGATCGCCACGGCACTGCCGAACGCCAGCATGAACCGCATCAGGTCCCGCGCCCTGAGCCTCCACCGGCGCAGGCAGTCGAAGGCGATCATCATCGCCAGCTGCACGAACGCGACGGTCAGAAACGACTGCCAGGTCGCCGCCCATCCCCAGCGGGGGGCCTGAAAGTCAAACCGCAAGGCGATGGCCGCGGCAAAGGCGATCATCATGATCGCCCCGTCAACCACCACGCCAAAGACAGCTTTCATGCCGATATTATATCAAAAGCGTACTATTCGTAGCGAAGACGCGCCGTAGCCGTGCAGGCGGCGGATGAGACGAAGCGGAGCCAGTAGGCGCGAATGGCGCTCAGGTCGTCCGTCACCTTTTCGCCCGGCTTCAGCTCGTAATTCTTGAGCTTCGCCCAGGTGCCACGTCCCGTAATGTCGATCTCCAGCGTGACCGTCGTCACGGAGGACGCCTCGACGGTCAGTCGCTTGCGGTCGAAGCCCGTCATCAGGTAGGGATCGCTCGGCTCGCCCGGCTTGACCGCAGTCTTCAGCCACGGACCGCCCTCCCCGCGGGGCTTCCCCATCTTCCAGAGATCATCCGCCACGCCGAGCCAAACCGCCGCGGTCGAGTTCTTCTCCGCCGCGCGCAGGATGCGCGGATTCGTCCCCTTGTAAGACCGCTCGATGCCAGTCAGCACCAGAAGTCCACGCCAGGAGCAGTAGTCCCTCGGATACCCGAGCATGGCTGACGCCGTGACCGGACGAATCATCGCCATGCCGCCCGCATTCTCCGCCGGCAGCTCGTAGAAGTTGCCGCCCACGTTCATCAGGTCGCGTTCGGTGCAGACCTCGCGGCACCGCCGTCCCCAGCCCCAGATCTCGCCCTGCGACATCGTCCCGTCCGCATACCAGCCGCTAGACGGCAACCGCCAGCGACGGTTGTCATCGTCAATGACAAGGGCAGAGGCCGCATCCACCCACACGCCAGCGGTGCGAACGGACCCGTTCACACTTGCCGCGCAATTCGTGAGCATATCCTGCGCCTGCGAGGAGTCTGCATCGGCAACTCTCTTGAAGTTGAGTTCGCCGTCGATCTCATAGTAGCCGCGCATGCCGTTGCACGTCGTGTCGAGGAACTTGAGCGGCAGGCCCGCGCTCGCCGCGCCGCTCCGCACGAGCCCCTCAAGATCGCCCATCTGCGTGGTCGGGGAGAAGACGAGCCCCTCGAACATCTTGTCCGGCTTCGCTTCACGCCGATCCGCATTCGCGTAATTGAAGAACGCCGTCACCTTCTTCGCGTCGCTCTTCGCGACAAGGCGCACCCACTCGCCGGGGAGATCATCGAGCTCGACGATCTGAAGGCCGCCAGCCCCGTTAGAAATTCTAGAACCGCTAGAACTTCTGGCCACCCGCCAGACCCCATCGCCTTTCTCGTCGACTTCGAGGTCGAAGTCAAGTCCGCCCGTCACGTAGAGGGTTCGCCGGTCGTAGCCCGCGAGTAGATAGGCGTCGCTACGTGTACCCGCCTTCACCGGCTCCTCGTGCCAGACCGAGCCGCGGCCGAGCGCGGGACCGAACGAACCGAGGTCCTTCGGGTCGACGAACCAGAGGTTTGAGTTGGAAGTCTCCGGACCCGCCACGCCGCCTTTCGCGCGGCGCTTGTTCAGGAACTCGTTCTTCGCCGAGTCGTCGCAGCCGAACACGACCTTGCCGTTCCACTCGCAGAAGTCGCCGATGACCTTCAGGTAGTTGGAGTACGGACGAATCCCCTTCGCGCTCTTCGGGCCGAACGACGCGGGAAACTTCCAGAACGTGCCGTGCATCGTCGCCAAGAGGTTTTCCTTGTCGCCGATCTCGCGGATGCGCGGCCACTCGGTGTTCCAGCCGTGCGCGCCGTCGTAACTGTGCGAGCCCTTCGGGAGCCGATAGTCGTGCCAGGTCTTGCCGTCGTCCGTCACGGCGAGGATCACGCTCTTGTGGTCCCAGCCCATCGCCCAAATGACGTTCGCATTCGGATGCTCGTTGCCGTAGATGCCGTCCTTCGTCGTCACCTCGGTGAACTGGTTGGTGCGTATGAGCGTCCACTGCTTGTCGTTCGGACGCCACTGCGCGAGTGCACCCGCCGGAATCGTCGGATCACGCATCGCACGGTCGTTGAACCAGCCGTTGTTGGCGTAGAACACCTTGCCGAAGCCGCTGCACGTCCCCTTGCCGTGATAGCCGAAGAGGTTCGACTCCTCCGCCTCGTTCCATCCCTTTGGCGGCTTCACGCCGAGGTCCTTGAACAACTTGCTGAAGTGTCCCTCGTTGAACCCGTCGCGGATGCAGGTGAAGGTGTCGAGCGTGTTGACGTCGAGCTCATACAGCGCCTCCTCCATGTCGGTCACATAGATCTTGCTCTTCGGGTCCGTGACGTGCCGCGCGACGCCGGTGAGGCGCCCGGGCATCGTGTGGATCGGCACGGTGCGCACCTTGCCGTCCTTGTCCACGAGATACGTGCCGATCAGAAGCTGCTGAGACTCACGGTGGATCAGGCGGTTCGCGTGCGTACCGCCGACGGATTCGGGACGGACGATTTTCCGCTTGTCGGGCGTAATCTGGTAGAGCTTGTCGCTGCCTCCCACAGGACAGTGCGGTCCGTAGGTGATGACCCACAGACTCCCCGCCCACGGCACGACCGCGCCCGTACCGCATTCGCCCTCCTCGTTGCAGTACGCAAGTGACGGGTAGACCCCGCTCACGCA
>JAEDMC010000288.1 GCA_016303225.1 Kiritimatiellia bacterium | reverse complement strand
CATGGCATCGCCAACGCGCTGATGATGGAGGAGGTGCTCCGCTTCAACGCCGATCCCGTGCCGCGCAAGATGGGCACGTTCCCGCAGTACGACCATCCGCACACCCTCGAGCGCTACCTCGAGATCGCCGACGAGCTCGGCATCAAGGGTCGCAACCGCGGTGAGCAGTTCGAGAACCTCATCAAGGCGATTCGCGAGCTCCAGGCCCGCATCGGCATCAAGCCGACGATCCGCGACTACGTGCCGGACGAGAAGGACTTCCTCGACCGCCTCGACGCGATGGTGGAGCAGGCCTTCGACGATCAGTGCACCGGCGCCAACCCGCGCTATCCGCTGATGAAGGAGATCAAGCAGATGTACCTCAACGCCTACTACGGCAAGCATGATCTGGTCTGAAGGGTTGAACGGTTAAAGGGTTAAACATCTAAAAGGTTTTTCACATGAAGAAGACTGCTGAAAAGAAGCCCGTGGCCAAGAAGGCCCCCCAGGCGAAGGCCGCGAAGAAGCCGGCGAAGAAGGACAACATGCTCCTTGCCCGCGAGCACAAGCAGGTGCTCAAGGACGGTGCGTCCATCCTCAAGGTCTTCGACGAGAACTACAAGGTCTCCGCGATCCTGAACGAGGCGATGAATGAGGCGCGTGCCGCGGAGACGGGCCTTCCGGTCGCCAAGATCCTCGAGGTCTGCGTCATCAAGGGCAAGTGGGCGATCCGCCGCGAGTTCATCGAGGGCGAGACGCTGGCCGATGTGATGGCGAAGGACAAGAAGAACCTCACGAAGTACCTGAAGGAGCTCGTGCAGATCCAGTGTGCGATCTTCGCCAAGACGTCGCCGCGCATGGGCAACCTCGCGGACAAGCTGGACGCGATGATCTCCGCCTCGCCGCTCGAGCGCAACACGCGCTACGACCTGCACATGCGTCTTCAGGCGCTTCCGCGCGGCAAGGCGCTCTGCCACGGCGACTTCAACCCGACGAACGTCATCATCACCCCGAAGGGCGATTGGCGCGTGATCGACTGGAGCCACGTGCGCTTGGGCGATCCGCTCGCGGATGTGGCGCGCACCTACCTCCTGTTCTGGCTTTCCGGCCATGTCAAGGCCGCCGAACAGTACATGGGCATGATGTGCGAGGCCTTGAAGGTGAAGCTGCCCGAGGTTCAGCAGTGGCTGCCGATCGTGGCCGCGGCCGAGTCCTCCAAGCCGAACACGCAGAAGAACCTCGACCTGCTCCTCCACTGGGCCAGCGTCGTCGACTACGAGTGAGTTGGATGCGCGTCTCATACGCAATTGAAGCCAGGCGGTCAACCGCCTGGCTTCTCGTTTGTACGCAGGACATGACACAAGGTCTGGAGTGAAAGTCTCCAATGGGCCAGTTAGGAGGAACCAAATAGCCGAGGACAAGTTTTCGCCCGCGAGGGCGCGGATGAAGGAAGTCTGAGGCGAAGTTCGGAGGATACGCACAGAAAGCGGATACAAGGCCTACTTGCGGGCAAGTCTGCAATACAAGACGAAGCCCCAAACCTAACCGTAGCAAGGTGGTAAATCCGCATCCCGCCGGACGAAAGAAGTGTGTCTTATTCCTGGAGATCTCCCCGTCTGCCCGAAAGGGCCAAGGCCGTCGGTAACGGCGGAATGAGGACGCGGAGAAGTCAGCAGAAGCCATAGTAGCGGACCTCGGCCGCGAAGGGCGGAATCAACCAACAGCCACGGGGAACGAAATCGCATGGGCAAGAAGAGGAAGAAAAGAGACGCGGAGGGGCAAATGACCTTTGACCTCCGCGGCAACTTGTCGGCGGAAGGCGGCGAAGTGAAAGGCCGAGATACGCTTGGACAAGGTTCTCAAACGCCCGTGAAGAGGAAACACGAACCCGTGCGCAGGGAAGACCTCATGGGGAAGATCGCCGATCTCGGCAACCTCACGAGGGCGTGGAGGCGCGTCAAGGCCAACAAGGGGTCGGGCGGCATCGACGGCGAGACCGTCGCGAAGTTCGACGAAAAGGCATGGGCGCACCTCAACGAGATACGAAGTGAACTGCTGGACGGAGACTTCAAGCCCATAGCGGTGCGAGGAGTCGAAATCCCGAAGCCGAACGGCGGGAAGAGGCAGTTGGGAATACCCACGGTCAAGGATCGGGTCGTGCAGCAGGCGGTGGCGCAAGCCCTCACGCCAAGGTACGAGCGGGTGTTCTCGGAGTCAAGTCACGGATTCCGACCGAATCGAAGCGCACACGACGCCCTCAGACGAGGAAGCGCGTATGTGGCCGAAGGCTACTCGACGGTGGTCGATCTCGACCTCGAGAAGTTCTTCGACAAGGTGAACCACGACAGACTCATGGCAAGGCTCGCAAGGGACATCGGGGACAGTCGCGTCCTGCGGCTCGTTCTCTCGTTCCTCAAGGCG
>JAEDMC010000287.1 GCA_016303225.1 Kiritimatiellia bacterium | reverse complement strand
GGTCTTGCCCGTCCCCTTCGGACCCTTGATGCAGATCAAGCGGTCCTTCCAGTCGATATTCTCGCACAAATAGCGCCGAAAACCCAGATCCGTCTCGGCGACCAAGCGTTCGGACGCTTCCAAAAGCGGTTCGACATCCTCTGTCGTCATCTTCATATCAATGTCTCCAAACACCTATCTTCACTCATAATCAATGTTTCAAAACACTAATATGATATCGCACCCTGATGCTAAAATCAACCGTTGTAAAACAGGCTTCCACGGCTCCAAACTTGTCAGATATGCAGACACACGTCACCATCCCGCATTCACAATCGGCAAATACCGAATGCCTTCCGTCCACGAGCTTTTTTCGTCCTTGCCGATGCCATTAACCAGTCCAAGCTGGACAACCCACCCGTCCTTTGCGGGAACGGCGAAATTCATCACACCGACCTGCACCCCACACATAGAAGCCGATCCAGTGTAGAATGCCAACTGCAAGCCACAACACGACTCCGCTTGCGACAGCAGACCGGCGAGCTGCGCGCCCCTAAAATCGCGGCACATTGAAACGCCGCCCGCTAATTCAATTCCCGTCGCCTTTTCCGCGATTGCGAAGATGCCGCCGGCCTGAAGCCCATAGACACACTCGCCTCCAGCAAGAATTCCTGAAACTTGAATGCCACTCATTGCACCGTCACCAACACCGGTCTCAATGCATCCAAGCGACAGACCCGCGACGGAATTTGGGTTACTGCTAATTGGCCCAATGCTGGCAAACGAAAAATGCAGGCCGTATACGTCCGCCCTCTCGGGCAACGTGTCAAAAAGAGAAACCGCCACTGGCGTTCCGCTAAACGCACGAGCGGAAACCGCAATCAGCCCAACCAGAACGGCCCTACAAAGAAAGTTCTTCATTCACACTCCTTAATTCAGACTTTATTCAAACAGCCGCTCCGCCGGCACCAGGAAATCGAAATAGTTGTCCTCTTCTATCTCCGGCGCCAGCTCGCCGTCGTAAACAAGCGCAGCACGAACCGAAATGTCCCGCGGCAGCTT
This sequence comes from Kiritimatiellia bacterium, assembly GCA_016303225.1. GTDB lineage: Bacteria > Verrucomicrobiota > Kiritimatiellia > RFP12 > UBA1067 > UBA1067. The sequence continues at coordinate 1,368 of JAEDMC010000287.1, read as the reverse complement.
CAGACGACGAATCTTGTCGCGCACATCATCCTGAACCGACGCCGGAATAAGTTTACGACGCTTGATCTCGACAATGCAAACCGATTTCCGCGTCTGGAGAAGCAAGTCTATCTGCACGCCCTCTCCCTTGCGCTTCCCCCTGCGAACATACGGCGCTGCCGATGTCAGGACCGTATTGCCCATTCCCACCAGCGGCAGGAGCGCGGAAAGGTTGTTGCGGACAAGCGTCTCGAACTGAAGCCCCATCATCGAATCCCATCCGGGAACACGATCCATAGACACGAACTTATACGCCCCCCGTTCAATCGCCCGCTTGCGAGGAAGAATGAACTTCAGGTAAAAGCGAACGTAGTTGTCGCATATCCGATAGCGCACCTCTCGCGCCTCCTTCGCCGAGGACGGATTAAGCCCCTCGTCAACAGACAGGAATCCGGCCTCAACCAGTTCACCAAGCGAATCCGAGAGATGCCCGTTTGACACACAGCCAAGCGCCGCAGCCAGAGTCTTGACGCTTTGTGGTTCTTCCGCCACGCAAGCGAGTATCTTGGCCTTGTCGGATACGGTTTTGGCAAAGACGTCCGTAAAAATGGCGTCAAAATCGCGATAGAGATATCCCTCTTTCGTAAAGCACATCTTCCGAATGTTCTCATCCGCCGACAACGACGGTCGCATTTCGGTCAGATACTTCGGAATGCCCCCCGTCACGCACAAGAGGTCCAGCATTTCATGAACCGACCGACGATCCTTGGCGCTACCCCAGAACTCGCGACAGTCCGAAAGCGGCATTTCCTCCAGCTTTAACGAACATGAAATTCGCCCGACAAAGGCCTTTGACCTAAGGATGTTCTTGTTGATCCATGTCGAGACAGAACCGCAAACCACAAATATCAACTTTTCGCGCTTGGAAAACTGCGTGTCCCAGGCCGTCTTCAGCAGTGCTGGAAAAGTCTTGTCAAACGCCCCCATCCACGATATCTCATCCAAAAACACGATGGTCTTGCCGCGTTTTTCGTTCACGGCCGCATAAAGCGCGTCAAAGGCCTTTGCCCAGCCATTCGCATGCTCCTCGTCCACCCCTGTCTGAACCGACAGGCGTTCGCAGAAATTGCGCAGCTGCGCCCGATTGTCCACACCTTCATCTGGAGACAATCCAACGATTTCAATAAAGCGGCAACCCGATCTTCTGGCAAACTCTTCGACAAGCGTAGACTTCCCCACCCGACGACGCCCCGAGCAGACCGCCAGAGAAGAACAGTTCTTTCCCCAAAGATCCGCCAAAGCGCTCAACTCTTCTTTTCGTCCGAAAAACATATCAAAGTATCCTTTCGACTGCTGAACATTATATCATAAAAGTCGGGCGGCTAAAAA
>JAEDMC010000286.1 GCA_016303225.1 Kiritimatiellia bacterium | reverse complement strand
CAGGCGCACTTCCTTTCGGATTCAGACCAAGAGGCGAAATTGCATCAGAGGCGGACTCTGGAGGAGGTTTGTCATCCGAAAGAACTAGCCAACTGGCCAACTCGATGCGGGCTCCTGCGCTTAGGTTACTTGCGCGCCGGCCCCCGGCGCGCGTGGGCAAACGCCCGGGACGCCCGTCATTTGCGCGCCGGGGGCCGGCGCGCAACCTAACCTTGTGGGACCGCCACAGGACCGCGGGACGGTTGAGACTGTTGATACTGTCGGTGTCAGATTTGACAGGGCAGATGGCACTTTGGTAGACTTGCGCCAGGTAAGTGGTAGATGAGGCAGAGAACTCGAAGTTGCCGGCCTGGCGCGTGTGCGCCGGGTGTTGGAGAGCCAGCCAAACGAGCGGCGCGATAGAGCTTGGCAAATGCCTTTGAGCAAAGAGGGGCGACAATGAAAAGGCTAGCCTTGGGGATTGGTTTTTGCACGTTGACGGCGATGGCGGGCGAGTATCAGTCGTTGCAGCGGATCTGGGCGACGGAGACGGCGAAAATCGAGGCGGCGATGGAACGGTATCCCCGGGCGTTCCAGGATGGGTTCATAATCGCGGCATTCCCTGAAACGATAAAGGTCGGTCCGGAAGCCGTTCGGAAATTCGAGAATCAGCAGCGGTTCGCGGAGCATTTCCAGCAGCGGGGGGTGCCGGTGCAGATTTGCATCAGTTCGACGCTCGGGCACCACGACGGCTGGACGGTGCCCGGAGACTACCCCAAGATGGTGGGCTCGGACGGCACGGTCACGAAGGCGATGGCCTGCCCCCGCGCGCCCGCGTTCATCGCCAACATCTGCGCCCGGGCGTCGCGCCATGCCGCACTCCATCCGAAAGTCATCTGGCTGGACGACGATTTTCGCATTCCGAGCCATCAACCCGCCGACATGGCCTGTTTCTGCCCTGACTGCGTCCAGACTTTCAATACGACCTACGGCTTCGCCTTTGACCGCGCGGCCCTCGTGACGGCCATCTGCTCCGACGCGATTGTCAACGGCGTAAATGTGCGCGACGTCTGGAGCGCGTATGCCGCCAAGGCGCTTACAGACCTCGCGGCGGCGATAGCGAAGGCCGTGCATGAGGTGGATGACTCGGTGGCGATCGGCTTCATGGTCTGCAACCTTTCAATGCTTCGCTACGGCGGGCCCGACTTCAAGCGGTGGATCGAGGTCTCGCGGAATCGGGACGGAGCCGTCTATTTCCGCCCCGGCAGCGGTTGCTATACCGACGAGAGGCCCTATTCCTCGGATGGCGTGGTCGCCAAGAACATTCAGATCGGACGCCTCTGCGCGGCCACGGAAGGACCTGGCGTCGTCAATCTCACCGAGGAGGTTACATGCCCCTACACCCGTCGCGCCAAGTCAATGCGCATGACCTACCTTGAGTGTGCGCTCAACCTCGCTTTCGCGGGGGCGGATGGCACCACGTTCGATGCCATCAAGCCGAATCTCGACGAGCAACTGTCGCCAGGGGCGGTCGTGGACATGCTGAACAGCCGCCGCGGAGACTTCGAATGGATTCACGGACGCCTGCGGGGGCTTCGGCAGATCGGTGTGGCGGTGCCGGAGACCAAGCCGCGGCGGGGGCCTGTGGCGTCGATCGGCGAGCTCTGCCATGTAGATGAATCGGCGGTGCTCGCGCAGGCCTTCAATGGCGTGCCGCTGACCTTCCGCCCCGGGAATGCCTGCTGCTCGTTCAAGGATCTCAACCGCGCGGATCTTCCCGCCCGCGTCGATGCCGCGGTGCGCATGGGGCTTTCCCTCTGGGAGTCGCCGAAGACCGGCGAACGCCTCGGCTTCGTGTGGAACTTCGGTTACGACGATGTGTCGGATGCCAGGCTGGTCCTCGCCGGCGATGCCGCAGTGTCGGTGCTTGCGCCGACCGGAGATGACAGCGAGTCGCTCGGCACGGGGCGGGCGTTTACCCTGCCTTCCATCCCCGCCTGGTCGTTTCGCGTGGTGCAGATCAAGCCTTTGGCTCCCGCATCCGCCGCGTCCGGGAACGCATCGTGAAATTCCGCGATGCTCGAGCCGTCGGGTTGCGGTCGGTGCGGGCCAATGCCGTGCCGATTTGCCGTTTCTGAAGCGTTCGTAGAGCATAAACGCGGATAGCGCGGACGTATTCGGCCGCGCGTCTGGGGTTCAGTCCCTTATCTGCCCACCTTGGGCGAACGCCCTTGAAAGGCATTTCATAGGAGACTCCAGGAAAGTCCAGTGGAAGCGGCGGCTTGACTCGTGTGCTATACTACTGGGCATGAAAATCAACTTCTCTCTCCTCCTCGTCGCTGCGCTGGCGGTCGTTGCCGTGCCGACGGCTGTTTTCGCCGCAGCGGCGCCGTCGGTCGAGTCCGCCGCCGGAGACAAGGTACGGATCGTCC
>JAEDMC010000285.1 GCA_016303225.1 Kiritimatiellia bacterium | reverse complement strand
TCTGGTTTATGCAGACGGGCCTTGCGGGCATCCGTTCCGCCGCGCCGTTCTTCGAGCAGGTGCTGGTCGCGCCGTGTCCCGGCACGCTGAAGGAGCTGACGGCGAAGCATCCGCATCCGCAGGGCTTCGTCGAGGTGTCGCTCAAGTTCGATAATGGCAAGGTGTCCGGCACGGTGAAGACCCCGGTCCCCGGCATGTTCAGGTTCGGCGACCAGGTGGTTTCGCTCAAGGCCGGGGAAAATGCGATTCGTTGATTGACCAGGAGAAAAGAGATGAAGCGACTGATGATGGTGGCGTTGGCGGCGGCGACGGGGATGTCGTTTGCCGCGGAACCGAAGACTGGCGAAGAGGTGATCGCGGCGGGACGTCCGCCAGTTGCCGCGGTGAAGCTACCGAAGGAGGGCTGCTTCATCGGCTCGGGCGTGTACGGGGCCGAGGGGAAGCTCTTCAACACCGGGCTCTGCTTCACCTACTGGCGTCCGTCGAAGCCGCAGCCCGAGGAGACGCCTAGACTCTGCGCGGAGGAGCGGACGGGCAATACGCTGCAGTTCTGGTTCAATCTCGCGAACTCCAAGCTGGTCGAAAGCGCGACCAAGGAAGGTCTCTACTCGACGGCCATCTACGGGACGGCGAAGGCGGATGAGGTGAAGAAGCTCCGCGCCGCGGCCGGCGACAAGTGGCTTGGCCTCGACTACGGAGAGCGGTTCACCTTCCGCATGGAGGACGAGGACAAGGACAAGTCGCGCGGCGCGAAGAACCTGAAGTCGCTCGCCGACGACCTCGTCGCGCGCGTTCACGCGCACGTCAAGAAGATGCACGCGGACGGCTGGGGCACGGTGATGTCCACGGGCGGACATCTCTACTTCGACTACGAGGTGCTGGGCGGCACGGAGATCCCGCTCGTCGAGGATTTCCCGTTCTTCAACATGCACCGCTCGTCCGCTCTCTGCCGCGGCCTTCTCCGCCAGTACGACCTGCCGATGTGGGGGTCGCACTTCGCACACGACTGGTACAGCTATCTGCCGCGGACGAATCCCTACAAGATGAAGATGCTCGAGACGGCGCTCCGCCTCAAGTACGTGGACGGCGCCAAGATGCTGATCAACGAGAGCGGCAACTGGACGTGCCAGGGCTCCTTCGCGCCGGACGAGCCGCAGCATTACATGCCGAAGACTCCGGGCGAGAAGCGCTTCGGCAAGAAGATGACGCCAGAGCTCTACGATCCCATCAAGGAGGAGGGCCGCAAGAAATTCGCCTACGTCGACTACCGCTCGCCGGTCGCGACGAAGTACCGCAAAATCCTCACCGAGTTCACCGACTTCTGCGCGACGAACCCGGCGCCGGTCGGACAGCCCGAGTCGCCGTTCGCGATCGTGAAGGGCAACTTCGACCTCAACGAGGGCAACAAGGTGCCGGGCTATGCGATCGCCAACGCCTTCGACCTTGCGGACAAGGACATCCAATGGTACATCGGCGAGCCGGAGCGCAGCTGGGACCTACTGATGGACATCGTCTATCCGATGCCGACGGACATCGTCTGGCCGAACGGCAACAACCGCTTCGGCGGTACGCCCTACGGTCAGGCCGACATCGTCTCGTTCGCCTATGACAACGTGACGGCCGAGCACCTCCGCAAGAACTACAAGGCACTCATCTTCGCAGGCTGGAACACCTGCTCGGAAAAGCAGTACAAGATCCTCTGTGACTACGTGAAGGGCGGCGGCAAGCTCGTCATCTCGATTCCGCACCTCTCGACGGACCTGAACCGCAACTACACGAACTTCAAGCTCGAGGACCTCGTCAACGGCGGCGACTTCTCCGAGCTCTGCGGACTCAAGGTGACCGCGCGCGACTCGCGCTTCTACTGGGCGACCGGCTGGGAGCTGAAGCCGAACCGCGTCGGCTACTACGCGCCGCGCCGCTACGGCATCATCTCGCAGCACCTCGGCAAGCTCGAGTTCACGGGTCCGAAGGAAAACTACGAGATCCTCGCCGCGGACGACGAGGAGTTCCGTCCCGTCATTGTCTCGTGCAAGAACGGCAAGGGCGAGGTTTACTTCTGCAACATCTGGGCGTATCCGTCGGCCTGCAACAACGACTTCGGCGCGGGCTGCGACTACCGCTGCAAGGGCCTGATGGGCGAGCTCTACGCCTACGTGATGCGCGAGGCGCACGGCAACGTCTGGATCACCGGTCCCGACTTCGAGAAGCCGGACGGCGACTGCGACTACATCACCTACTCCTACTTTCCGGACGACGGCCGCATCTGCCTCATGAACATGGACTACAGGAACGAGCGCAAGTGCGTCCTCCACTGGTTCGGCGAGAAGGACTTCATCACCCTCAAGCCGGGCGAGCTCCGCTTCATGGCGGCGCCGAAGCTCGATCCGGACGAGAAGCTGAACGTGAGGTAAGGC
>JAEDMC010000078.1 GCA_016303225.1 Kiritimatiellia bacterium | reverse complement strand
GTCTCGGGCTTCGACAAGTACTTCCAGATCGCGCCGTGCTTCCGTGACGAGGCCGCGCGTGCGGACCGTTCTCCGGGCGAGTTCTACCAGCTCGATATCGAGATGAGCTACGTGACGCAGGACGAGATCTTCGCCGTCGTCGAGGACGTCGTCGGCAAGACCTTCAAGAAGTTCTCGACCTGGTCGTGCAACGACGCGCCGTGGCCGCGCATCAAGTACCGCGACGCGATGATGACGTACGGCTCGGACAAGCCGGACCTCCGCAACCCGCTCAAGTGGTTCAACATGAACGACTTCTTCGCGAAGGCCAACTTCAAGGCGTTCGCGAACTGCGCGACGTCGGGCGGCCTCGTCAAGGGCATGGTCGTCAAGGGCATCGTCGGCGTCGAGGCCCGCACCTGGTTCGACAAGCGCGAAGCGTTCGTCAAGGAGAACGGCGGCAAGGGCCTCGGCTACATCAGCTGGACGAAGGAAGGCGAGCTCAAGGGGCCGATCGCGAAGTTCCTCTCGCCCGAGCAGCTCGACGAGATGAAGCAGATGTCCGGTCTCGAGCCCGGCGACGCGATCTTCTTCATGGCGGCCGATGTCGACGAGTGCAACCGCCTGTCGGGCCTCGTCCGCACGGACATCGCCAACCACCTCACAAACCCGATTTGCGAGAAGAACTGCTACAAGTTCTGCTGGATCGTCGACTTCCCGTTCTACGAGAAGGATCCGGAGACCGGCAAGATCATCTTCTCCCACAACCCCTTCTCGATGCCGCAGGGCGGACTCGAGGCGCTGGAGAAGAAGGAGCCCCTCACGATCGAAGCCTATCAGTACGACGTCGTCTGCAACGGCATCGAGCTCTCCTCGGGCGCGATCCGCAACCATCGCATCGACATCATGGAGAAGGCGTTTGAGATCGCCGGCTATCCGAAGGAAGTCGTCAAGCAGAAGTTCGGCTGCCTCTACAACGCGTTCCAGTTCGGCGCGCCGCCCCACGGCGGCATCGCTCCGGGCGTCGACCGCATGGTCATGCTCCTCACCGACACGCCCAACATCCGCGAGGTCATCGCCTTCCCGATGAACCAGAAGGCCCAGGACCTCATGATGAACGCGCCGAACTACGTGACCGAGCAGCAGCTCCGCGAACTTCACCTGAAGATCCGCGGCACTGGCAGCGAAGTCGGGCAAAGCGCCGAGGGCTAAGGACTTTAGACGAGAGACGTGAGACATTTACGCCAGTCGTCTCACGTCTTACGTCCTCTCGCGTCTCCTGTCTTCCGTCTTATGTCCTCCCTCAAACTAACCCTCAAGGCATGGCCGGTGATCGCAGCGGCGACCATCGGCCTTTGCTTTCTCACCCAGCTCGTCGCCGGCTGGTTCGGCGTCGAGCTGAAGGAACAGACGGTCATCGAACAGATGCGCCAGATGGGAATCTATACTTGGCGCGTGTTGACGCAGGAAGGCTTGGGCGCAGCCCTGAAGCACGAAGCCTCGTACAAGTTCCTGCTCAACATTCCCCTCGTGCTCGTCGTTGCGCCGATTTTCGAAGAGCTCCTCTTTCGCGGACTTCTCTTCAGGCTCCCCGCCCTCAAGCTGTCCGACAAGCGCATTCCGCTGGCCATCTTCTCCGCTGCGCTTTTCTCCGCCGCCCACTACCTGCAGTTCCCCTTCCCTGACGACGCATTCCTCGCACTTTTCTTCTTCGGCCTCGCCCAGTGCTGGCTCTACACGAAGACCGATCGCCTCTGGTGCGCGATGCTCAACCACGGCCTCTTCAACCTCACCAACCTGATTCTCCTCTTCCTGCTCCCAGAAGCATGACGCAAGGCCTACCAACTGCCAGCTACCAACTGCCAACTAAATGAAAGTCTGCTTTGAGACATTCGGTTGCCGGCTCAACAAGGCCGAAGCCTTGCAGATGGAGGCAGAATATCTCGCCAAGGGATGGGAGACGACAAAGACCCACAAAGATGCTGATCTCTTCGTCGTCCGTGGCTGTTCGGTCACCCGGCGTGCGCAGGAAGACTGCGAAAAGCTCATTGCACATCTCCGACACCGCTATCCGGCGAAAGTGATCCGCGTCTGCGGTTGCCTGCCACAGGCCACGCGATCGAAAACGCGAGAGGATTCGGAGCCGGATGAAGTTCCCGTGCCGATCCGCACGGCCCGCGCCTACCTTAAGGTTCAAGACGGCTGTGCGGGAAAATGCACGTTTTGCATCGTGCCGAAGTTCCGCGGCTCATCGAAATCCGTTGATTTCGTCCGCGTCCTCGATCAGGCCAAGCGCTTTGTCGATGCGGGCTACCACGAGATCGTCGTGACCGGCTGCAATCTCGCGCTCTACTCCTCGCAGGGGAAGCGTCTGCACGACCTGCTGCTTGCGCTCGCGGACATCGACGCCGGCTGCCGCATCCGGTTGGGATCGGTCGAACCCGAAATCGGCACGCTGGAAACCGTTCGCGCCATGTCCGAGCGCCCGAACATCTGCCGTTTCCTGCATTTGCCAATCCAGTCGGGAGCCAACCGGATTCTCAAGGCCATGTGCCGCCCCTATCTGGTCCACGACGTGGACGAAGTCATTTCGACGGCGACAGCGCTCATGCCGAACCTCGGTCTTGGCTGCGACCTGATGACCGGATTCCCCGACGAAAGCGAATTGGACTTCACCGCGACCGTCGGCCTGCTCAAGCGTTTCCCGTTTTCCAAGGCCCATGTCTTCCCCTACTCCAGAAGGCCTGGGACCCCAGCCGCCGGATTTCCAAATCAGATTGCGCGAACCGTCAAGACAACCCGCGCACGGCAGCTGACCGAAGCGGCATTAGCCGCACGTCAAAAGTTCGCCCAATCCTTCATCGGCAAAACGGTCGAGCTGGTCATCGAAGACGCGCAGAAGGTCTCCGGATGGACTGGCGAATATCTCCCGTGCAAGATTGAAGGATCTGTTGTCCCACGCAAAAAGCTTGTCCGTGCCAGGGTTTACAACGTCAAAGGCGACTTGCTGCGCGCCCACCTGATCAAGGAAAAATAAAGAAACGCCCAGTCTCAAAGATCCGGGCGCTTCAGTCTGACTAAGAAAAATCTTACGCCTCAGGTTTGGTCTTCTTGAGACCGAGGCCGCGGCTGCCTTCCTTCCACTCTCCACGCTTCTGGAGAAGATTGACGCGCTCAAAACGCTTCAGAACGTTGCGCTTGGAAGTGATCTTGCCGGAACCCTTAAGAGATGCATGCTGGCTCATTGTCTTCTATTTCCTTTCAACAGTGGGATAGTATATCATTTCTCGGCCGGAGTTTCAACCGGAGGCAGAAAACGCTTGTAGTCCTCACTCGCCTCCAGCTTGGCCGCCTTCAGCTCCTTCTGCACGAATTCCTGCATAAAGGAGCGCTCTTCCTGTTTTTCAAGGTACTTAATGACGTTTTCAGCCTTCGGAACCTCCTGCACATTCCCCGTCTTGACGAGGATGTGGCTCGCCTGCACCTTCTCGGGTTCGGCGGGCTTATCGCCCTTCGCCTCGACTGCAGGCGTCTTCTTCGTCACCAAGATGAGGTGATAACCGAACTGGGTCTTGACCGGCTCGGAAACCGTGTTGACGGGGCTCTTGAACGCAACCTCGTCAAACTCCTTGACCATCTGGCCGTGCGTGAACTCGCCGAGATCGCCACCCTTCGCGGACGACGGACAGGCCGAATTGGCCTTCGCGAGCTCCGCAAACTTCTTCGCGAGCTCCGCAGCCGGGACCTTGTCGAGCTGAGCCTTCAGATCCTTGATCTTCTTGAGCGCATCAACCTCGGCCGCCTTGGCCGTCGCATTGTTGGAAATGATGTTGCCGATGATCTTCTTCGCCTCGGCCGCAAAGTCCTTCTTGCCGGCCTTTGCCCGCTCGGTCTTGATCATCTTGTCGATGAGAATTCCGTTCTCGAACTCGGCGCGCGCGCGTTCCTCGCCAAAGGGAAATTTCTTGAAGTACTCGTCAATGGACTTCGGGGCGTCAGGCAACTTCGCCGTCGCCTCGAGGAATTCCTTTTCCCGGGTCTTGCGGTCCTCATCCGCCACGGCGAGGTTCATGGACTTCGCCTTCGCAACCAGGACCTTTTCGAAGATGAAGCTCTGAACGACCTGATTGGCAATCGACTGCTTCGCGTACTCCAGCTGTTCGGCCGGAATCTGGTCGCCGCGGGACTTGATGAACTTTTCAACGTCAGCGTCAATGGCACTCTGCATCAGCTTCTCGCCGTTGACGGAAACCGCCATCGCGTCTTCCTCCCGCTCCGACTTCTTGTCTTCAACCTTCTCGCCGCAGCCGGCAATCATCGCACCTGCCAGCACCACCGCACCAACCATCTTGATATTCATATGTCTTTACTGCCTTTTTTAAGAAATCATCCCGAGGACAGCCCTCCGTGCATCGGAAGGACAATCCAAGTGGAACTTATAGAATACACCAATTACCCATGCCGCGTCAAGGGGGATCTGCGGATTTTTTGCAGGTCGCTCAGGTCGCGACAGCCACTCAGCCACTTCGCGGGACAGCCGAACACAGCGTCCCGCCTCGTCCGAAAAGGTTCCCGTTTCAATCGAAAACGGCGACCAGTCCGCCTGCCGATCATAGCTGGAGAAGTCCGGTTTGAGACCCGCCAGCTCCAACACGCGAAGCTCAAAGAGAACAAGTGATGAGGGGGTGAAGAAGTTTGAGGTTTGAAGTTCGAGGGGTGAAGTTTGAGGGGTGAGACTCGAGGAGAGCAGTTCATACCAGGGACGACAGTCTGGCCCCGAGGGAGCCAGCTCGCCGACCAGCCGACGAAAATAGCCCGCCAAGGCCAACGCCCGGTAATTGCCGCGCAAGGACTCCCGAAGATCGAGCGGCACGCAGTCGCGAAGCGCATGGAGCTCGCCTTTGGCACGCGCGTAATACAGGATGTCGCACGTATAGTTGAGATCGTATTGTCCGAGAAACGCGCTTTTCGGACGAACTGCTCCCTTCACGACCGTAGCGACCTTCCCGACTGGCGTCAGCCAGGTGACGATATGACTCGTCCGGGACCACGGACGAATGTCCAGGCAGACTGCTTCCGTCCGTATCGTCTCGCCGGCCATGCCTTATGTCGCGGCGGCCGTCTTGGCGACAAACAGCCGACGCAGAGCCGGCAGACGTCGACCCTGGCGCTCGAGAGACCACATCACGAACTTCCACTTGCGGTCAAAGTCAAACCGCGGCGGAATGTTCGGATTGAAGGTCTCGAAGCGGTCCCGCATCACCGACAGCTGCCAGGCCATCGCATGCGTGCGGAACTCAAACCCGTCCATAAACCGCGACGCCAGGTCGTCCATCGGTACAGACGGATGACGGACCTGATAGGCCTTCAGCGCCGCTGCAAAATGTCCGAAATAAAAATCGGCAATCGCATCCAGATTGGCATCCGTGTACTCGAGCGACGGCCAGCCGAAGCTGCCGCGGATCGAGCAGGTCGAGACCTTCTTCGGCGCAACCCGCTCGTGAACGAGGTCATACTCGAACTCGTAGATTTCCTTGCCGACGCCATAAAGCGGACTCTGCGTCTTCGGATCGAATTTCTTCATCGCCATGTTCTGCGCCGCCGCGTCGCCCATCAGCGCCGCCAGCGCCAGCACGACTTCGCGATCCTCGGATGACGCATCCTCGGTGCTGAGGAAGTAGTTGGCGGGAACCGCATCCATCGGCTCGCCTTCGCAACGACTGCGGATGTAGTATTCGCCGGCCCTCTGCCGCTTGCCCGCGCGCCGCTTCAGCAACAGGTAGAAGTCGCTCAACGTCACGCCCAGCGCGCGCAAGGCGCCGATGCGCGCCAGCACATAGGCACCGTAACCGGGAGACGAACGGGACAGCCGCTTCTCCACCAGGGAATTCTCAAGCGGACGCCGATTTGTCTTGTAGACGACCTCGCGCGTCGAACCGCAGCCAAGCGGCTCGGATGAATCGCTGGCTCGAAGTTCGTAGACGTTCGCATACTCGACGACCTCGTCCCGCGACATCATGCCGCGCAGATTTGACAACAGCACCTCCGTACGGTCGTCCGCGCCAGGATGCAGAATCGGACGTCCGTTGACGAACGTCGCGCCGGGAAGCGCCGTGCGCCGGTCGTCGAAGGCCGGCGTCGAGCCCTCGCCCAAGACGGCGTAGACCTCGCCGGTGATGTACATGTACAGCGTTTCGACAAAGGTCCTTGACGTCTCGTCCGCCAGTTCCGGCTGCGTCAGCAGCGAGCGGAAGAGTTCCGCGATCTCCTCGGTCTTCTGAATGACGCCAAGCTGTCCCGTCCGCCCCAGGACGACCGCCTCCATCAGACTTTCGATCTCTGGCACCAAACGCTCGACTGCGACGCCGCGTCTCAGGCCGAAGAACTCGATCTCGTGATGGCCGCGGTGCTTGGGCATCCGCACGAAGGAACAGTCGTTTCCCTCGTAGACGCTCACGAGCTCCTTCAGCCCCGCGATGAACTCCGCCGGATCCGTCTCGGACAGCGAGCAGAAGCGCGCAAATTCGGCATAGGTGAGGAAGTGGACGCCACGCGCGGAATGATAGTAGTTGAGCTTCGTGCCGATTCGCTTGCGGGACGCCCCCAGCGCCACGCGCATCTCGTTTTCGGTCCACGCGAGCGGTTTCACCCGCCACTCCTCGCCAAGCCGACGATACCAGTCTAGCGTCGACTCGTTGCGCTCAACCATCACCACGTCGCAGGCTCGGAGTCCGACAGTCCCCCTCAGCCAGGCGTCAAACCCCGCCAAGTCCGTCACCGAAATCTCGCGTTGCGAAATCTCGATCGTGTCCTTCACGACGTTCGCGCACAGGATCGAATGAGTGAGCACGTCGCCGCGCCGTTCTGAAGGCAGATTTGACAATTTCCAAAACCGTCCGTCCAGCAGCGGAAACGCCGACACCGCATGGTTGCCCGTCGACAGTGTCATCACCCGCCCCTTCGTCCGCCGCCGGAGCTGGCGCTTTTCCACGAGCAGCACGCTCGGACGCTCCCCCAGGTGCCCGACGACGCCCTTCTCCAGCACAAACGTGTCGTCCCCGATATCAAAGGCCTCGAACGTACGCTCCCGCCCCATCGACACCGTCGTCACCGTCCCGGAGCGCCTCGCGCCCTCGGTCTTCACACGGTTCAGCAACTGGCGGATGGCTGACATGGGGGAAAAATTAGAGCTCTTTCTTTGCCAAAAGGTCTTCTGCCAGCGCGCCGATCGCATTGAGGTTCGCCTCGTCCGCCGCCGCGAGAAGGTTCCGCAGCGCCGGGACGACATGCTTGCCGAACTGGGGCTGGCCGACTGACGCGAGACGTCCGTACGCGCCCAGGCACTGCGCGAGGCGCTGCACCGCCGCGTACGGGAGTATCTTCACGAGCTCCGGACGGTTCGCCAGCTTCGCATAGAGCGCCACCAGCGCCTTGCGCTCGCCCTCGGTGAAGGTCACGTACGGATCGTAGACGAGCGAGGCGAGATCGTACGCCGCCGGCCCGAGCCGCATACCCTGAAAATCGATGAACGAGAGTTCGCCGTTCTTCCACAAGACGTTCGTGGACTGGAAATCGCGGTGGACGAGCGCCTTCGGCTCGCGCTCGAGAATCTCGGCCACGCCCTCAAGCTCCTTCCGCACCGTCTCCGACATTTCCAGCTGGAAGTTCGCCCCAAGGCAGTACTTCGCGAAAAGATTGCGCTCCCACTCCCAAGTCTCGTCGTCGAACGGAGGCAACAGGTTCGCCGGCACGTCCGGCACCGTTCCGAGCGCGTTGAACTTGACGAGCGTCTCGACGACCTTCACGTAGTCGTCGAGGGTCATCTTGCGCTCCGTGCCAGCGTTAGACATCAGCATCACCTTCTTCTCGGGAGCGTCCGCAAGGATCTCGGGAACGGGAATGCCCTTCGCCTTCAGCCAGCGGGCATGCCCCGGATACTTCCCGTTCTCGTCGCGATTGCCGTCATCATACATGACCGCAATGCCCTGGTCACACCCGAAGAAGACGCGTTCGCTGCCGCGCGCCCCGAGGAACTTCGGATTCGCCGCACCGACGGCCTGGAGCTGCGGAATGTCCGCGAACCCGTTGTCCTCCCCGTCGCGGTTGAGGTCGATGTAGCGCTGGATCGTCCCCGCATCCTCCCAAAGGAGGTCCTTTGACTCGACCGCCCGGATGAACTTGCCGCCTTCCATCATCGCCTTCTCGAAGGCGGTGACGATGGACGAAAAGCCGTCCGGCTTCACGTAATTCAGGATCTCCGGCTTCAGGATTGCGAACCCGCAGTAGGTGAACGTGCCCTCGACGCCCGGATCGGGACTCTTCCAGCACGTCACGAACTTCGACTCGGGCTCCACCTCGATCGTGCGAGGCCCCGATTCGGTGACCAGGGCAACGCCGATGCAACCAGATGTCTTCAGCCGCGCAAAAGCCGGCTCGAGGTCCGGCACGTTCTCCATCACGATGTCGGAGCTGACGAGATAGAACGGCTCGTCGCCGATCCATTCGCGAAGCGGATTCAGGACGCCGCCGTTGCCGAGGATTTCGGGCTCGTAGCTCAACTTGATCCGCACCTTGTCACCCGCCGCCTGCGCGGCCTTGCGGTAGTCGTCTGTCCACGCGCGGACCTGCTCGTGCAGATGATGCGCGTTCACGACGATGTCATCAACGCCACGCTCCCGCAGCAGGGCGACGATGCGCGAAAGCATCGTCTCGCCCCAGACTGGCATCAGCGGTTTCGGCGTCGCACACGTAAAGGGCCGGAGCCTCGTCCCATGACCCGCCGCCAGCACAACGGCTTTCTTAATTCCAGCACCCATCGTTCTAAATTCCAAATTCTAACTTCTAACTTCACCTATAGACGCTCCGTTGCCGCTGGGTGTGAACGCGCGGCTCCTCGAGGAGCAGCGAATACCACTGGTCGCCGATGCCCGAATTGGAGAAGTGGGCGACTCGGTTGTTCATGAGGCACTCGTGATTGCGCTTCAGCGTCTCGTTGTCGCTCTTCTTCAAGGCCTCCGTGAGCGTCTTGAACGCGCCGTCGGCGTCGCCCCTCTGCACCTGCATCCAGCTCATCGCCGCAGCCAGCAGGACGTTGCCGTTGTAACGGACGCGGCCGACGCCCTTCTTGTAGACTTTCTCAATCTCGGTCATCGGCTTCTCCAGCATGTACAGGCGTGCCATCTTGATCGCCGACATCGTCGGGTCAAGGCAGATCGCCTTGGGCATCAGCTTGTCGACCGTTTTAAAGTCCTTGATCATCCACGAGAGCTGCAGCTGCGCGGTCGCGATCTGCCGATCCATCATCGGCACCCAGAGCCGGTACTTGCGCAGCGTCTCCGTCTGAGCCAGCGCCTCCTTGACGAAAACCTTCGTGTCGGCGAAAATCTCGTTCTGCGCCGCCTGGATCGAACCCGGCGGACGCATCTGCCAGCGCTGCATCTTCTGCTGGAGCTTCTTCTGCCCGCCGACAAGGATCTGCTGCACCGTCTCCATGTCGCGCTTCACCCGCTTCTGCAGGAGAAAGCCGAACACGCCCTGAAACACGCCGAAACCGACCACGCCCGCGAAGACGCTCCAGCCGACCCCCCAATCCGCAGCCCAATAGGCCGCGGCAAAACTGCCGCCACCGACGGCAATCGCAACTATTAATGTAATCATACGGAAATTATACCACTTCCACGCACATCAGGCAATGGAGACCAGACGCAGCTCGACATGGCGTTCGCCGTAGTCAGACACCGTCAGCGTGAACTGAATGTCGTGTGGCTGCGCGCTCTCGGCGCGGAGATGCTCGACCTCGTCACCGCCAGACCAGCGGATGGCCCGAAGGCCCGACTTGCGCAAGGTGACGGAAAGGTGCTTCCCTTCCGCTCCTAGCGGCTTCACGTCGGCGAAGAACACGCCCTTCAAACCGAAGATCGGCTCAGGATTCCCCTCGCCGAACGGCTCCAGCTCGCGCAGCTCCTCCGCCAGCGCCAGCGTCACGTCGGACGCCTCAAGCCAGAGGTCCGGACCCTTCGCTTCCGAAGCAACGCCCCCCTTAGAGGAGAAATGACGACGGCAATAGTCGCACAGGAGACTGCGGAACTCGTCGATGCGCCCCGGCTTGACCGAAAATCCGCCTGCCGCGGCATGTCCGCCGTAACGATCCAGGACGTCCGCGCACTCAACGAAGGCGTCGCGGATGTTGAGTCCCTCCGGCGCGCGCGCGGAACCGTGATTGCCCGCGTAGACGCAGACCGGCACCCGCTCGCCCAGCTTTTCCATGACGCGTGCGGCGACAATGCCCGCAATGCCCGGATGCCCCTCCGGCAAGTCGATGACCTGTGCCGGCGCATCCGGGACGACACGAGCGAGCGCATCGTCCACCATCTTCTGCTCGCGCATCTTGCGCTCGAGATTGTAGCCGTCCACGAGCCGCGCCAGCTCGCGCGTGATCTCGCGGTCTTCGGATGTCAGAAGCTCCAGCGCCTCAAGCGGTGACGCGATGCGCCCCGCCGCATTGATGCGCGGACCAATCATAAAGCCGAAGTCCCGCGTCGTCAGCGTATCCGCCCCCGCGCGCGCGGCGCGCTCGTAGAGGTCCTTCAGACCCGTTGGCGCACACGTATGGAAGCGCTTCAGCGCCTCGGAGACGAGAATGCGGTTCTGCCCCAGGAGCGGCATGACGTCCGTCACCGTCGCCAGTCCCGCCATCACGAGCAGCGGCCCCCCGACGCTCGGTCCCTTGTAGATGCCGCGGCGCTTGGCCTCGCTGACGATGCGATTCGCGAGCAGAAAGGCGACCCCCGCCCCGCACAAGTTCTGCAAGTGCTCCGGCGCGGACACCTTCGGATCGACGATGGCGTTCGCGTCCGGCAGCTCCTCGCCGGGCAGATGGTGGTCCGTCACCACGACCGAACACCACTTGCGCTTGAGGTTCGTGACCTCGGCGACGGAATTGATGCCGTTGTCGACGGTGACCACAAGTCCGACGCCAGGATTGTCCTTCAGCATGCGGGCAATCGAAGCCTCGCTCATGCCGTAGCCCTCGGTGAGCCGGTTCGGAATGAACTCGGAGACCGTCCCGCCAAGCGCCCTCAGCGTCCGCGACACGATGGCCGTCGCGCAGATGCCGTCGCAGTCATAGTCGCCGAACACGACGATCTTCCGCCGATAGACGACGGAATCGAGGATGAAGTCCGCCGCCTCGACGATGCCGGGAAGCTCTTCAGGCTTCGCCAGCTTGTCAATCGTCGGCTGCAGGTAAAACTCGAGGTCCGCGGCCGTTATGCCGCGATCCTCGAGGAGTTTTGCCACAATCGGGCTCACTTCACTTCAAAGCACCACTTGTGCTTGTCCTCCAGGACTCCGTACTGGATGCCCTGGACGGCGTCGTAAAGCTTCTGGAGGGTCGGATGGACAACCGTCGGATCGGAGATCTTGATGACGTCCTTGTTGCGGGTGATCTCCCAGACGGGCGTGATCACGACGGCGGTGCCGAGCGCGGCGACGGCCTGGAACTTCTTGATCTCCGTGTACGGGATCGGACGGCACTCGACCTTGATGCCAAGGTCCTTCGCGCACTGCTTGAGGGACATGTTCGTCACGGACGGCAGCACCGACTTCGAGTCCGGCGTCACGTACGCGCCCGACTTCGAGATGCCCGCGAAGTTGGAGGTCGCGAACTCCTCAACGTACTTGTGCGTCTTCGCGTCCAGGTACAGCTCAACCGGCCAGCCGTTGTGCTTCGCCTTCTCGTGCGCGAAGATGCCCGCGGCGTAGTTGCCGCCGACCTTCACGTCGCCCATGCCCTGCGGCGCGGCGCGGTCGTACTCGTCGTAGATGACCGCACGGACCGGCTTGAGGCCGCCCTTGTAGTACGCACCGACCGGCATGACCATGATCATGAACGTGTACTCGTGCGCCGGCGCGACGCCGATCTGCGGACCCGTCCCGATGAGGAGCGGACGGAGGTACATCGACCCGCCCGTCCCGTACGGCGGGACGAACTCGGCGTTCTTCTTCACGATTGCCTTGCAGCAGTCGATGAACGTCTCGACCGGCACGGGCGGCATGCACGTGCGCTCGGCCGTGCGGAACATGCGCTTCGCGTTCTCGTCCGGACGGAAGATCACGACCTTGCCGTCCTTCTGCCGGAACGCCTTGATGCCCTCGAAGCACTCCTGCCCGTAATGGAGGCACGCGGCTCCGATGTGCATCTTGATCCACGGGTCCTTCACAAACGTGGGCTTGGACCACTTGCCGTTCTTCCACGTCATGCGCAGATGGCAGTTAACGTCCGAGAAGCCGAACCCGAACTTCTCCCACTTGATCCCTTTCTTAGGTGCTTTGAGCATTTTATTGTTGCCTTTCTTAAAATTTATTAGACGTATTATATCATAATATCCGTCGTCCGTCGCATTTCAGCCGTATGGAATTTACCCATTTTTCGCGATTGGGGCTTTCGAGGGTGTAGAGTAGAGCGGGACGCCCCTCGTCGGGTACGCCCGCCCCCTCATCGAA
>JAEDMC010000284.1 GCA_016303225.1 Kiritimatiellia bacterium | reverse complement strand
ATTCTTGAGCTCCTCGTCCGTGCTTTCCGTCGTGCCGCCAGACGGATAGAGCGTGGTCGTATCGGCTCTCACGGCAACCTCGTAGAACTCCTCTTCGGGCAGGTCGATGACCAAGGTGTTGGCCGCCTTCGCCCGCAGCTTGGCGATGAACGACCCGGAGTCAACGAGGAATCTGGTCGTTGGCCAGTTGATGACCTGTTTGTCGGCGTTTTCCTCCGCCACCGTCGAACCACGGTAATTGTAGTAGGTCATCATCTTCGGCGTGTAATTGCTGGACGGCGCACCGTTCGCAACGGTCTCGTACTGCGCGTCGGTCATCGTGTATATGCCTACGTAGTAATCGCTTGAAATCGTCACTGTACGTCGCGACCAGGTCGTGTAGGGGTGCATGTTAATGCCAAGATACACCAGCTCCTCAGTTGTCACGCCCAGGTCGTACGTCCCCGCAGGGATGCGGGCGAAGACCATTTTCGTCGTCTTGTGCTCGATCGTCCACCCGCCTTCCGGCACGGCGGGAAGATAGGTGTATCCGCCTTTCACAAGGTCAAGGACGAGGTACTTGTGCGCAGCGAAATCCGCCGTCTCAGCCGTCACGGCAAAGCCCGTCGTGGTCTTTCCGGCCAAGTCTGCCGACGCAGGATCGAACTCGAAACGATGCTGCCCGTTCGTGACCCCGAAAGCCGACCCGATCAGCACCGGCGACGACTGCCCGTCCCAAGTGGCGTAGAAGTCGACGTCCGCCTTGTCGCCGGACAGGGTGTAGTCGATGTCGACCTTGCCGCTCCACGGCCAGCGCTGGCGCGCGATGACATCGGCGACCGTCGAGGCGGCGAACGCCTCGCCGACGAGAAGCAGGAGGAGTGGGACAACTGTAAATTTGAGCGCTTTCATTTTTTTTCCTTTGAATTACCGAACGAGAACAACAAGGCCGCAACGGACGTACTTGCAAACGCCCGTGAACGCCGCGACGCCGTCACGAAGGAGCGAAAGTATGGTTGTCGCGTCATTCGCCGCATCGACGACGTCATAGCCGCTCGCGCCGTCAAGGTCGCGCACAGCAGCTTCAGCGCTGCCGACGGACCGACGGAGCGAAATGACGGACGCTTCGCCTTCCGCCCAATCCGCATCGTAGGCAAACATCGGATGCCTGTATGGCGAGTTCGCCCAATCCGATGCCGCCGGATCGCGCAGGTCTATCGTCCCGCCCGCGACCCCTGGGAGAACGGCCACCCGCGCCGTCTCCGTCGCCAATACGGTTTCGCAGTTGAGATACTCCAGCACAAGGTCGAACAGTCGCTCCGATCCCGGGCGCCGGTTCTCCGGCAGCGCCTGCGCCCCATGCCTGTCGCCGTCCGCACGCACCACCGTGTACACGGACGCCTTGCCGTTGCAGAGCGAATTGATCGTCAGCCTGGCCGCCGTCGAACCATCGACCCATGGCCACCTGACCGGCTCGGACGGATTGAGACACGTCTGCCATACGTGACCCTCGGCTGGACGCAGGGTGATGGCCGGAGCCGCTGAACCGGCTTCCGCCCTCGACCAGAAGGCAACCGACAGAACCGCGACAGCAACCCGTGCGCGGCTTCCAGAACCAGTCTTCATCTGATGCACTCCGTTCTTCATCGTCTTGCGCTTTAACCTGCTTTTCCGTATTCGGTTTTTTCATGTTCGGTCGCCCTGACTTCCCATGGCGCCCGTATTATACGCTATCCTTGTTATCCGCCTGTCAGCTTCGGTTTAGGATGGCATCAAACGTTTGTTAACGTAGCATTAAGCCGGTTGTGGAGTTTCCAGATGGCTGTCCGGTTCTCGCCTTCCCCGGGCGACGAGAAGTGCCAGGCGGCGCTTGGCAGGCCTGTTCGCTCGCCGAGCATCTGGTGCCGGGCGTCGGCGAGACGGGCGGGCTGGTCTACATCGCCTCGACGCGCGAGGGCTTTCGCGTCGACGGCGGCGACTGCGCTTGCGGTCACTTTGATCCTGCCGCAAACGGACGGCTCGGCCGTGCTGACTGCCCGCCTGACCTCGGCAATTGACGTGGCTTTCGACGGCTCCGCCGCCTTCTCGGCCGTCGATCCACGCACGGGCGCGACGGCACGACCGGCCAAGACCAGCCTTGCGGGTGCCGAGGCTCGGGTCGTGCTACCGCCAGATCCGGCGGCGACACGGCTCTTCCGCCTGCGCCTCGAATAACCTCGTCGCCGGCGTTCGCAGCCGCGCACAAACAGATGCGATGGACGGACAGCCAATCCTCGCAGCCGAAATAAGGGGACTGTCCCCTAAGCTTAGGGTCGGTTTATCGAACCCGGGGATGAACGGGCTTGTCGCCACCGCCCGAGAGACGATGGTCCTCGTCTCCCGGGCATTCTTTTCGCCTTTCCTTGCGAATCGGCTATCCCAACACCTGTTGAGCAGGAACGGGAGGGAAGTCTATCAAA
>JAEDMC010000283.1 GCA_016303225.1 Kiritimatiellia bacterium | reverse complement strand
ACGAAAAATGGCGAACCAGCCAGTTAAGCGCAGCTTAACGACTGGTTCGCCAGTGGTTTATGCTATTATCGCCTATGGGAACCTGCCAGTTCCATAGGAGAAGAAAATGCATAAACCATGGTTGTATCATATCACGGGCATCACAGGTTATCAAGTGGTCGCCCAAAGAATCGAAAGGCACGGGCGTTCGCGAGAGGTTCGCAACGCCCATGTCCTTGCAAGATGCGGCGTCCTCACGGTCGAAGAACTCCGCCTTCTGCTCGACAAGCCGCCTGTCGTCGCACTCGCCCTGCTTGGAATCATCCTGAATGCTACTGCCGCGTACGCGGCATGCGATGAAGCTCCCTCCCATGACAGGAAGCGCAAGACCGGGATGAGCGACTCGACGCTCATCCTCTCCATTGAGTCCAGGCAGTCACGGGACAAGGGACTGAAATGCAAGGGTTGCCGCGAGG
This sequence comes from Kiritimatiellia bacterium, assembly GCA_016303225.1. Taxonomy (GTDB): domain Bacteria; phylum Verrucomicrobiota; class Kiritimatiellia; order RFP12; family UBA1067; genus UBA1067. The sequence goes on along the minus strand of JAEDMC010000283.1, from coordinate 1,983 downwards.
CGGGCGTCGTTCCGCGCAAAGGCGACGTGCGCCGGATCCGCGTCCACGACGTCGGGCGGATGCGCTGCTACGTCGAGGTGCCCGTGCGCCGCATGCGCTGCCCGAAGTGCGGCAAGCGCTTCAAGGAGAAGCTTCCGTTCGTGACGAGCCCAAAGGCCCGCGTCTCGAGGGCGTTCGAGTGGCTCATCGTCTCGGAGCGGGCGAACGCCTCGATCTCGGCCGTCGCGGAGAAGCTCGGCGTCGACTGGCGGACGGTCAAGGACGCCGAGAAGCGCGTCCTTGAGGCGGAGTACAAGACCGTCGACCTCAAGGGAGTGACGCGGATCGGAATCGACGAGCTGTACGTCTTCGGCAGCGAGCGGAAGAGCCGCAAGTACATCACCGTCGTGCGGGACCTCGACTCCGGGCGCGTCCTGAACGTGTCGCGGGGCAAGGGCGAGGCCGCGCTGAAGGAGTTCGCCTACAGGCTCAGGAAGCAGAAGGCGATCGACAAGATCAGGTGCGTCTGCATGGACATGTCGAACGCCTACTACGCCTGGGTCGGGCACAACCTGAGCAAGGACACGCTGATCGTGTTCGACCACTTCCACGTCATCATGAAGATGAACGAGCACATCAACAACATCCGCAGGATGGCGATGGCGCAGGTCAACGCCGACACGCGCAAGCGTCTCGCGGACCTCGCCACGTCCGACAAGGACCGCGAGACGATCAAGCGCATCATGTCCAACGCCAAGGTGAACCAGGAGAAGGCGAAGAAGTACCTCAAGGGAAACATGAAGCTGCTCCTGATGAACTCCGAGGACGTCGCCGAGCACCCGAAGGCGAAGGCCCGGCTGGACCGGATGCTCGCCAAGTACACGGACATCAACGCGGCATACCTCCTCAAGGAGAAGCTCCGCTCGATCTACGCCAACGCGAAGACGAAGATCGACGCAGCAGGTCTCTTCGCGGACTGGATCCGCGAGGCGCAGGCGACGGAGGTCGACGACCTCGTCGCCATGGCGTCCACGATAGAGGAACACCTCGCGGGCATCCTCGGGTTCTGGGAGTTCCGCGGGGCGTCGAACGCCTCCGTCGAGGGGTTCAACAACAAGATTCGCTGGCTGATCAAGCAGGCGTACGGCTACCATGACTTCAAGTACTTCAAGCTGAAGATCTTCGACTTGCCGAACCTGAAGTCCCGAGACGGCGACTACTGAACCCAATCCTGTTGTCTTGAAGAGCGTTGTGAACGGGACGCGGTCACGCGGCCTGTTCGCAACGCGTACTCTCGAACCGTGCGGCGCAGGGTTGTGAACATGTGAATATATGAACATGGCGGAGGGCTCTCAAAAGCCCTCCGCCAATGTTCGTATGTTCGCATGTTTGCAACCCGTCGGCACCGGGTTATGCCGCCTCACGCAGCAACTCCATGGCGCACACCGCTATACTCGTGCCCGATTTTGCAGAACAGCCGAAACTTTGGAAATTGTTAATCGACAGAGACTTGAACAAAGCGGAACTCCAGAAGATGACGGGCGTTTCGTCGGCGACGATTACGAAGTTGGCCAAGAACGAGACGGTCAATACGGGTGTGTTGATCAAGATTTGCAATGCGCTTCACTGTGATACCTCCGACATCATGGAGATGGCAGATGCAGATAAGTCGAAGTTGACTGTGATTAGGCGTTGAGAGAGTGACCGAATGTATGTGCGCACGCGGTAAGACAACTAGAAAGCAAGACCAGCAGCTGGAGCTCAAATTGACCCATGCTCAGGCTTTCCATTATTGTGCCGGTGAGGAAGGACGCAGGCTCAAGGCGACTCAGCTTTTCAACCACCTGTACGAGGCTTGCAACATTCTGCGCGGGCCGATCAATCAAGATGAGTTCAAGGCGTATGTGATTCCGATTCTATTCCTGAAGCGCATCTCCGATTGCTACGATGAAGAGACCGCTGCGGCGAAGGCGGCTTTGAAGGAATCGCTCGCGGCGATTACAG
>JAEDMC010000077.1 GCA_016303225.1 Kiritimatiellia bacterium | reverse complement strand
TCGTCGTCCACATCTTCTCGGCTGAGGCGCGCGCCTACTACCAGCTCGAGAAGCTTTGGGTCAAGTGAAGATCGCGTTGCCGGAACCTTAGACCAGTCGCGGCACAAAGGCTCGGCAGGAGGTTCCGAAATCCTTCGGGAGATTAGGAACGGATCGCCAAAGGTTGGCGCGAGGTGTCAGGCACCACGCGCCGATTTTTGGTATAATTGACGGCGTTGGGGCGAGCGGGTGACCGTGAGGCCTGACATTGTTCTTTGATATCGGCGGCGACGCGCCCGCAAAGGGAGTATTGCCGTCACCATCAAATGTGCGTAAGCGCATTTTTTGCTTCAAGCGAAAACGACCAATTTTCTAGTAACGAAGTGAAGAATGTGGCTGCGCAGGCGTGTACACAGGGAGCATTATGCTCTCCGCGTGTACCCAGTCTGCGTGCCCGTTCTTGATATTTCGTTACGGGCGCTTGGTCGTGCCTCGCTTGAGATATCTCGAACGAGGCACGCTTTTTTATGCCGCCGAAACAGCGTCGCCGGGGAAAGGGCGGTGTAAAGGCGAACGCATGGCAGTCAGAGAACTTGACCCGAAGAAGAAGGAGATCATCGAGCACGTCGATGGTCCTTTGCTTGTGATTGCCGGTCCGGGCGCGGGCAAGACGATGGCGATTGTCGAGCGCTTCGTCCATTTGATTGCGAAGTGCGGCGTTGCCCCGGAGAGCATTCTGGTCTCGACCTTCACCGAAAAGGCCGCGGCGGAATTGGTCTCTCGTATTTCGGACCGCATTGTCGAAGAGGGGTTGAAAGTTTCTCTCAACGAGATGTATATCGGTACGATGCACTCAATCTTCCTGCGGGTGCTGAAGGATTACGCCGAGTTCACCCGCCTTAAGAAGAACTACAAGACATTTGACGACTTTGACCAGAAGTATTCTGTCTACCGCAACATCTACAAGCGGTTCATGGGGATCAAGAACCTTGAGCATGTCGCGGCGGAATTGTCGAATTGGTCCAAGGCGGATTCGATTTGCCGTTATGTCAACAAGGTGCGTGAGGAGGCCGTCGATCCCGAGGTGCTGCTCAATGGCGAAGAGCCCGAGGTCCAGGCCTTGGGCGAGGTCTATCAGGCCTATCAGCAGATTCTTGTCGAAGAGAATGCCATTGACTTCTCGGCCATCCAGTCGGAGATGCTCTCTCTCATTGAGAATAATCCGAAGGTGCTCGCGGAATTGCAGGAGAAGTTCCGCTATCTGATTATCGACGAGTATCAGGATACGAACACCATTCAGGAGCGCATCCTGCTCAAGCTTTGCGCCGGACACGAAAACATCTGCGTGGTCGGTGACGAGGACCAGTCCATCTATCGTTTCCGCGGCGCTTCCGTACGCAACATCCTTCAATTCGCCGAGAACTTTCCGAAAGGTCGGTGCAAGACCGTCGTTCTTGACACGAACTACCGGTCACATCCCGATATCGTTGACTTCTACAACCGGTGGATGTCCGCCTGTGATTGGAAGGACGGCAAGAAGCGATTCCGCTTTGACAAGACCATTCATCCTCGAACGGATAAGGAATTCGACAGCTGTCCAACCGTCATCAAGATCAACGGCGAGGATAATGAGGACTGGGGCGGGCAGCTGGTTGCGTTTATCCGGCGGCTACAGAAGGAGAAGGTCGTCACCGACCTCAATCAAATTGCGTTCCTCTTCCATTCGGTGAAGAACAAGGATGTGATCGCCCTTACCGAACGACTGGAGTCAAATGGCATCCCGGTGTTCTCTCCGCGCAGCGCACAGTTCTTCGACCGCGAGGTGACGCAACTGGTGATCGGACTCTTCATGATGATTTTCCCGCAGGTCTTCAAGATCCTCGGGGAAAAGGAAGAGCACATGCCCGAGACGGTCGCCTACTATCGGAATGCGGCAATCCGGTTGAAGTCGAAGTTTGATGACGATCCGAAGGGGACGGCGGAACTGGTCAAGTGGGCGAAGCGGAAAGCGAGGGAGCACGCATTTTTGGACAAGCCCACGGATTACACGTTCCTCGGACTCTTTTACGAGGCCTTGAAGTTTCCTCTCTTCGCGGATTTCATCGGCACGAACCACGACGGGACGCCGAAGAACTCGCGCGATGCGTTCAACCTCGCGCTTTTCTCGCAGTTGCTGGCGAAGTTCGAATACATCTACGGCATCAACGTCCTTTCGCCGAAGTGGTTGGAATCGAATCTGAGCCACCTCTTAACCCAGTTCCTGCACTTCATGTTCAAGGGCGGGTTGGAAGAGTTCGAAGACTACGATGAGCGCGTCCCGTCGGGCTGTGTCTCGGTGATGACAATTCACCAGTCGAAGGGACTGGAGTTTCCGGTGGTCTGTGTCGGGTCGCTCTCCCGCAATCCGCGCAAGAGTCATACGGAGCTGGACGCCATCCTCGAGAGCAAGTATTTTCACCGGCAACCGTTCGAGCCGTTGGATCGCGTCAAGTTCTTCGATTTCTGGCGTGAGTATTACGTGGCGTTCTCGCGTCCGCAGAACCTGCTGGTGCTGACCGGTACGCAGAGCAAGACACGGCAGTTCGGCAAGACGTTTGATGAGATTACCGAGGACGTGATGGACTGGCGCGATACGCGCTTCACGTCCAGGAACCTTCATCTGGAGACGGTCAAGAAGTCGAACGTCAAAAAGGACTACGCCTTTACGAGCGACATCCTCACCTACGAGCGGTGCCCAACGCAGTACATGGTCTTCCGCTACCTTGGCTTTGCGGAACACCGCGTGCAGGGCACGATGTTCGGCTCGCTCGTACACCAGACGATTGAGGATATCCATAAGACGTGTCTCCGCGGCGAATCCGTATCCGAGGCGCAGATAGAGGATTGGTTTGCGTCCAATTACACATCGCTTTCACTGGCGATGAAGACCTACCTCGACGAGACGCGGCGCGAGGCGGCACTCAAACAGGTGAAACGATACTTCGAGCGCAACTCGGGGGCGTTCGGTGCGCTGGTCGCGGCGGAATACGATGTGTCGATCCCGACGGAAACCTATATCCTCCGGGGCGTCATCGACCTTGTGCGCGGCGAAGGGGATACGGTGGAGATCGTTGACTTCAAGACGGACCGCAAGCCGAATGTGAACAGCGCCGAGGACCGTCAGCGCATTCAGAACTACCACCGTCAGCTGGAGGTCTACGCGCACATCGTCGAGGAGAAGTTCGGCAAGAAGGTGTCGAAGCTGCACCTCTACTACACGCGGGCCGAAAATGAATCGCCGTATGTGTCGTGGGACTACTCCACGGTCTCGGTGCAGAAGACACTTCGGTCATTCGACGAGACGGTCGGCAAGATCGAGTCCTACAAGTTCTCGAACAAGGGTGTGAAGATGTGCAAGGCGACGTGTGACAACTGCGACTTGCGCTATTTCTGTCATTTCAAATGAAAAGCGGGCGGCAAAGAAGTCAAACGCGAGATTCACTCGTAATGCGTCTTGCATTGCGCGATGTTCAAGGTGAGCGTCGGGCCTTCGCCGCTTATTGTATAAACGAGCCGATGCTCGTCGGTGATGCGGCGGCTCCAGTAGCCGTTCAATCCTCTCAAGGGTTCGGGTTTGCCGATACCGCTGTTGCCGTTGCGCTCAATGTCCTTGATCAATGCGTTGATACGCTTGAGGATCTTCTTGTCCTCAAGTTGCCATCCAGTGTATTCGTACCAGGCGCGCGGTGCGAAAGTGATCAACATGGCGGACGAGCCACTTACGCTTCAATCAATTCATGTTGTTCACCCTTGCCTTCTTCAAGAGAGCGAATCGATTCGGCGAGAACCCGTTGGTTGGCGTCCGACCAGAAAGGGTCTTCCGCAATGATATCAAAGGGGACGCGGCGGCGGATGACCACTTGTTTGAGAAAGAGGCGGACTGCGCTCGACATGTCAAGGCCAGCGCCGTTGAAAAAATCCTCAGCCTGGCTTCTCAGGTTGCTGTCCACACGAATTTGTAGTGTTGATGTAGCCATCTGTAAATCCTTTGTCGTTCAAGGTGACTATATTATATCACAAAACGGCGTGACTTGTACACCCGCCATGCCGACATTCACAGATCTCAGATGTGCGAAATTCACACCTTTTCAAGGTATTCGCAAAGTGAAAACTTACACGTTTTCAAGCTATTCGAGAAAGGAAGCCGCATGAACCAGCAGGAACTCGACATCAAAACCGAGGGAAAGACGCCGACAAATGTCTCGGACTTTCGCTTTGCCCCGATCAAGGGCCAGCCGATGCTCCAGTGGCGCGGCAAGCGGCCGTTTACTTCGACGAGCTACTTCCCCGCGCAGGAGAAGGAGCAGCACGGCGAAGAGGTTGACGGCTGGCTCAACAAGATTTTCTGGGGCGACAACATTCAGGTGATGTCGCATCTGCTGAAGGAGTACCGCGGCAAAGTCGATTTGATCTACATCGATCCGCCGTTTGACTCAAAGGCGGATTACAAAAAGACAATTGAGCTACGGGGCAAGAAGGTTGAGAACGACCACAGCAATTTTGAGGAAAAGCAGTACACGGATATTTGGACGAACGATGATTATCTGCAATTCATGTATGAGAGGTTGGTCTTGATGCGTGAGCTATTGTCTGATACAGGTGTAATATATTTGCATTGTGATTGGCATAAGAGTCACTTGATCAGATGTATCATGGATGAGGTTTTTGGACAGGAACGATTGGTGAACGAGATTGTTTGGGCGTATAAGGATATTGGTGCTAAAGCTGTTCCGTATTTCAAGCGGAAGCATGATGTAATTTTGTTTTATTCTAAAACATCGGAGCGGGTTTTCAATGTGCAGCGACAAATGCTTTCGGAAAGCACATTACAACGGTATGGAAGTTATTTTGATGAAGCGGGACATATTACTTACCAATGGTTGAAGGATAATAACCCTGGTGTGTTCAGGAAGTTAAAGGGCCATCCAGATGATTTGAACGAAGTTTGGCTTGATAGAAATGCAGGCCAGCCACTTTCGGATTGGTGGGAAGACATTTCGCCATTAAAATCTCATTTTGACGAGGCGCTTGATTATCCCACGCAAAAACCTAAGGCTCTGTTAGATCGCATCATTAAGGCATCATCGAATCCCGGCGACTTGGTCTTTGACTGCTTCATGGGTTCGGGGACGACGCAGGCGGTGGCGATGAAGCTGGGGCGGCGGTTCATTGGCGCGGACATCAATCTTGGGGCGATTCAGACGACGACCAAGCGGCTGATCAATGTCGCGGCGGAACTGAACAAGGAGCTACCCGACCCGGAGCATCCGAAGTACACGGGCTTCTCGGTCTATAATGTCAACAACTACGATGTGTTTCGCAATCCGATTGAGGCGAAGGACATCCTCGTTCAGGCGCTGGAGATAGAGCCGCTGCCCGGCAACACGGTCTATGACGGGATGGATGACGATTGGTATGTGAAGATCATGCCGGTCAACCGCATTGCAACACGCGAGGACCTGAATGAGATCGAGGCGAACTTCCCCATCAAGGAGGCGGAAAAGTTCAAGGAGGAGCATCCGAACAAGGTCTTTCAGAAGATCCGCCTGGTCTGCATGGGACACGAGCCCGCGCTGGATGCGGAACTGAAGAAGATGATCCCCTACAACATCGAAGTGGAGATCCTCGACATCCTGCGGGACAAGTCCGACTTGCGGTTCAAGCGCGATGCCGAGGCGAAGATCAAGCGCACGAAGACGAAACTGACCATCGAGAAGTTTTATCCGATGAATCTGATGGAGAAGCTGTCGATGCAGAAGGAGAAGGTTACGGACTGGCGCGAGATGGTCGAGAGCGTGATGATCGACTTCAACTATGATGGCTCGGTGTTCACGCCGACGGTGACGGACATCCCGGAAAAGGACGAGTTCGTGAAGGGCGTGTACGACATTCCCGAAGGCGCGGGGACGATCCGCGTCAAGATCACCGACCTCCTCTCGGAGTCGCTTGAGCAGGAGGTCAAGTAATGGCGCGGCAGAGGAAAAGCGCGGTCCAGTACGCGCCGTTCTACGAGTATCTTTGGCAGTTCTACGCGGCCAACAAGAAGGAGATCTGGACGCACTACAAGCCGCTCACGCGGAAGTTTCTCCGGGCGAACGATCCGGGTGATGACGAGAAAAAGAAGACGTGTTATCTGCGCAAGCCCCAGTTCGAGGCGCTGGAGATGTATGTCTTCTTGAAAGAGTATTGTGGAAACGCCCGGCTCTCGACTGTCTTCAAGGATTGGCAGGGTCGGGTCGGCGTGTTCTCGAATCGGCAGAACGTGAAGCTGCGCAACGACGATCTTGCACTTTTTGCGGAATTGGACGCGGACACCTTTAAGGCGTCCTTTGACCGCATGGCGGCGGGGTGTAATCTCTATCCGAACTTTATTTATGCCCTGACGATGGGGCTCGGCAAGACGACGCTGATGGCGACGTGCATTTTCTACGAGTTCATCCTGGCGGCCAAGTATCCGCAAGACCCCAAGTACTGCCATAATGCTCTGGTGTTTGCGCCGGATAAGACGGTTTTGCAGTCCCTGAAGGAAATCCAGACCTTGGACATGGCAAAGGTCGTTCCGGCCGGGAAGTATGCGGCGAACCTCGCCAAGTGCATCAAGTACCATTATCTCGACGACGCCTCGATGTCGCTCGCGATTACGCCCGGGTCGGACTTCAACATCATCATCACCAACAATCAGAAGATCATCCTCAAGAAGTCGCACAAGGAAAAGTCGGCGGGAGATTTGCTCTTCAAGGTCGAGAACAAGTACAAGTCCGTGGCCGAGGAGATGCGGACGAAGGACAAGAATCCGTTTGCCGAACTTCTTGATTTCGACACGGAAGCCGAAGACGAGACGGAGCTGATCAGCAACCAGCGCTTTGAAATGCTGAAGCGGCTCACGAATCTCGGCGTCTATGTCGATGAGGCGCACCATGTCTTCGGCACGAAGTTGGAGGGTGATTTTTCCGACAAGAAGGCGACGTCCCTGCGCAGCACGATCAACGAGCTGGCGAAGCATCTCAAGGCATCCGGGTCAAGTGTCGTGGCGTGTTACAACTATACGGGCACGCCGTTTGTGAACAACGTGCTTTTGCCCGAGGTCGTGTACACATACTCGCTCAAGAACGCCATCGACCACGAGTATTTGAAACAGGCGGAGGTGTCCGGCTATTCCAATACGAAGGAGAAGGAGTTCCTTCGCGAGGCAATCCGGGATTTCTGGGAGAAGACGGGGAGGGGGGAGAAGCGGTACGAGGGAATGCTGCCGAAGATGGCGATCTTCGCGGCAAAGATCGACGACCTTGACCGCAAGGTGCGCCCGATCGTCGAGGATGTGCTAATCGAGCTCGGCATCCCCACGGACAAGATCCTTCGGAATGTCGGTGACGACGGGACGACGAACGACGACCTGCGCGAATTCCGGGATCTGGACACCGCGAAGTCAACGAAGCAGTTCATATTGCTGGTGAACAAGGGACGCGAGGGCTGGAACTGCCGCTCGCTTTTCGCCGTGGCGATGCACCGTGACCCAGACTCCAAGATTTTCGTCCTGCAGGCGACGATGCGGTGTTTGCGGTCGATTGGGCCGTTGCAGGAAACCGGCTACGTGTACCTCTCGGACAAGAACAAGGAGATACTCAACGAGGAGCTCAAGAACAACTTCCAGATGAACGTTGACGAGTTGAGCGGCGCTGGGGTAAAGGGACGCAAACCTGTCGAGGTTCGTCCCGTTCCGCCTCCCGTGAAGGTTCGGATCAAGCGTGTTGTCAATCATTACGAGGTGCACGAGAGGAAGCTTGTGCGCAAGGCGAAGTTCGACACGAATACATATGATTTTGGCAAGTATCAGATCGTCAGGACAACGTCGGACATACGCCATCTTGACCGCGAGGCGGTGCCGCAGACCGTGCTTTACGCGGCAAAGGAAAAGCGCGAGTTTACGCCTCTGACCCTCACGGCTGAAATTGCCCGGTATCTCAATCTCAGTCCCGCTCGGATCGAGGAGATCCTCGAGAATTCCGAGGAGGGCATGGCGGCCGTGCTGGAGGTCGTCAACACATGCAACGAGCTGCTTTATGACGAGATCATCCCTCGACTCTTCAAGGGGCTTTATGAAACTCAGGTCCGAACCGAGGTGAAGGAAGAAGAGGTCTTGTTGGTCAAGCCGCCTGAAAACGGGCAGGGATATTTCTCTTTCCACGTGAAGGATGGGCTCTTGGCCACGCGGGGCGAGAAACCGTATGATGGTTTTAACGCGAAAAGTTTTCACCTTGATAACTATTGCTTCGACTCGAATCCCGAAAAGGACTTTTTCTGGAATGTCCTGCAAGACAAGGACGTCGAGAAGATTTGGTTTACGGGTATGCTGACGCACGGGCAGACGGAGTTCTTCGTTAGTTACATAGATCCCGAATCAAACACCCTGCGAAACTACTACCCGGATTTCCTAGTGCAAAAGAAGGACGGGTCGTATCTTATTGTCGAGGTGAAGGGCGAGAATATGATCGACAAGCCCGTTGTGTTGGCCAAGGCGGCGTATGCACGGCAAGTGGCGGTCGCAAGCGGAATGGATTATCGACTCATTCCGAGTCTTCAGGCGAAACTGGGATTGCAGTCGGGCGTGGATCAACTGAAGCTGTTGGAGAATGTGCACGAACTTGGCGTCCCCGAAATTCTTCATGAAGTTGGCGAGGCCCTCATGTATCGCGAGTACCTGCCGCTCTACACACTTGCTGCGGCCTGTGGCCGTTTTGGTGAGGAACGACTTGTCGAGGATCCGGCGGATTGGGTACGGATATCCGGTCGCTTGACTCGGAACGAGAATCTGTATGTCGTTCGAGCCGTCGGCCATTCGATGGAACCGCGGATTCATGACGGTGAGTATTGTGTCTTCGAATATCGGGAAAATGAGGTGCCGGAGGACAATGCCATCGTTTTGGCCGAGCATGCCGACGTGATTGACGGCGAGACAAGAGGATCCTATTCGATTAAGAAGCTTGTGCATGAGGGCGGGAAGGTGATCTTCAGGCCGTTGAATCCTGATTATGACGATATTGAGCTCGATCCAACTCAAGGATATCGCATAGTCGGGGTTCTGCGCACGAGTTGCCAGGTTGTGGCGGAAAGCGTGAAAGCGGGAGGTGAGACGACATGAAACTGAAGACGAAGTTTGCGGCGGGGATGCGGGACGAGCTGGAGCGGCTGCTCGGATGCCAGGTTGAGGTGGTGGAGGACCGGGAGGCGAAGTATCCCTGCAAGATGGAGTATGCGCGGAACTACGGACGCGACCGGCATGTGGTGCGGGTCAATCCGGTGCGGTGCGTGAGCGAGTATCCCGTATTCATGATGATGCTGGCGACGAAGCTCCAGCTGCGGAAGACGGTGGAGGGCGAGTTTGGCGTTCAGCAGGCGGTCTCGTCACGGGAGGAGATCAGCCGGTTTGAGGCAGATGTTCGGTGCGACCGCGTCGGCGCGGCACTGATGGCGCGACAGGGGAGGAACGCGGACGGCATCATCAATATGCTGTGCGGCGGACTTTGCACGCAATGCAGCTCGCAGATTGTCGAGCTGCTGGCGGCGGACGTGGTGCTGAAGGACTATCCCGACGCAGTCGAGGATATGAAGCGGTATCTTGCCTCGGCGGCGGTCGAGGGCGCGGCGCTGAGCCATGAAAAGCTACTCTCGATCTATCCCGAATTCGTCGTCACGGACAACCGTCGGCTGAACCTGCTCTTCGCGATGAAGTGCGGCGAGGTGTGCGGGAAGAAGCTGATCGACGCCTACGCTCCGACGCCGGACGAAATCGACGCGGCGCTCGATCTTTACGGGCTCTACCGGTCCGAGCGCGATGCGCTCCTGACGAGTGGCAAGATTGCCGGTGATGTGGTCGCCCGGCTCATGAAGGAGCTGAAGGTCGATTGCTACGCCCACCTTGCCGTTCTTGAAATCGCGCCGGTCAAGTCCAGTCCGAGTGCCGACAATGGATTGACCGAAGAGCAACGCAAGGTGCTGACGGACTTCTATGCGCATCATGGTGACGGGAAGGGCGATGCCGAACTGATGACGCTCGGACTCTTCAAGGTGCTGCGCGAACTGCGGGGCTGGCCGCTTGAGGCGGTTCGCACCCTCGCCGTCGAGATTGCGATGCTGGGTGCGCAGGGCATCAACCCGACGAAGAAGTACGCGCTCAAGGGACTCCCGAACCGCGGCGAAATGTACGGCGAGGAAGTCTTGGCGTACTACTATGTCACATGGGCGAAGGCATTTCCGGACAAGCTTGATATGCTTGGGCTCCCTTACAAGGCCGCATACGCTTCGGCCTTGTCGATGTCCGAGCACCTTCAATGATGAGAAATCGAACGGGTGTGCCAATGTGCGAGACGCCCTGTGGGGCTGGCTTGCTGCACGGGAGGGGGCGGCGGGCTGCACTGGTGGAGGCGAATGGCTTCACGGTTGGAGTTTTGGCTGTCGGCAGAAGGGAGAAATGAAGTTGTGGGAATGGATCTGCGCTGTCGTCAGTAGGAGCGAAGAGGTTGGGAACATTCATATTTACATTCCCGAGCGGTAATGTTCGCCGTTGCGTTGTCGGAGAAAATATGGTATATTACCGCTCGGGAATATGAAAGAGGACAATCTCATATCGTCCGAAGCTGTTGGAAAACTGGTTCAGGATGAGCGAAAGCGTCAGGGGTTGACGCAGTTGCAGTTGGCCGGGCTGGCCAATACCGGCATTCGTTTTGTTTCCGATCTTGAAAACGGAAAGGGGACGGTGCAGTTGCAGAAACTGCTGGCGGTTATTGCTGCGTTGGGTTTGGGGCTATATGTTCACAGTCCGTGGGATGAAGCCTGATGGAGCGGCTTGACGTCTATCTGTGCGACCGGCTTGTCGGTGCGTTGGAACGTTCGGAAAAGGGCGTGACCTTCCGCTATCTTCCGGAGTATTTGTCCTCTGAATCACCGGCCGTCGTGTCCTCGACGCTTCCGCTCAGCGATCGCGTTTATGAGGAACGCGATGTGATGGCCTTCTTCTCGAATCTGTTGCCGGACGAAGGCGTGCGTCGGCGAATCGCCGAGATACTCAAGCTGTCGGCCGAAGACACTTTTGGACTTTTACGGATGATTGGAGGCGACTGCGCCGGTGCTGTTGCCTTCTGGGTGCCAGGCAAGAAGCCGCAACGTCCAGAAGAACCCGTTTATCGCGAGCTGTCTGACGCTGAGGCAGATGCTCTGCTGCGGAACCTCGGGACGCGGCCCCTGGGCATTGCCGACGATTTCCGCGGTATTTCGGGGGCTGGCGCTCAGGACAAGCTCATCGCCTGCTTGCGGAAGGGACGCATTTCCCTGCCGCTTCACGGCACACCGTCGACGCATATCATCAAGCCGGGTATCGAGCGGTTTCCGGAGTCGGTTTACAACGAGCATTTCTGCATGAAGCTTTCGTCTCGCTGTGGCTTTGACACGGCGGACTGCGAGATTCTTCGTGTTGCCGGAGCTGATTATTACGTGACGCGGCGCTATGACCGCGAGACGGTCGATGGCGTCGTCCGTCGGCTTCATCAGGAGGATTTCTGTCAGCTTCTTCGCTGCCGCCCGGAGGTGAAGTATCAGGATCAGGGTGGCCCGTCGGTCGTCGAATGCGCGAGGTTGCTGCGGGACATGCGGCTGCCCGGCGCGGACATGCTCGCGTTCGTTGACCGCGTGGTCTTCAATTTTCTCATCGGCAACGGCGATGCGCACGGCAAGAACTTCTCCGTTCTCTATCACGGAAACCATCCACGTCTCGCGCCGCAATACGATCTCATTTGCACGGCGGTCTATCCGCCGATCGCGAAGAAGATGGCGATGAAGCTGGACGGCAAGTTCGAGTTTCGATGGGTGACGTCCGGCAAGATCGTCCGCACCTTCGAGCGCGCGGGAATAGGCGAGAAGGCGGTTCGTGATTCGATTGTCCGTCAGGTGGCGGCGATTCGCCGGGTGTTGCCCGATCTCCTCGACGAGGTCAACGTCCGTTGGCCTTCACCCGTCTATCATGACATTTGCCAGGGCATTCACACTCGTATCCGACAGCTGTCGACCTAAACAATGAAGAAGAACTCCCGGCTGACGGTTTTCCTGCTGATCCTCTGCTTTGCGCTGTGGGGGGTCGTGAACAACATGTCGGACAACCTGGTGCCGGCGTTTCAGCGCATCTTCACGATGGACCAGTCGCGGGCGGTGCTGGTGCAGGTCGCGTTCTACGGCGCGTATGCGGTCCTCGCGATGTTCACCTCGATCCTGGTGGAGGAGTTTTCGTTCCGCGTCGGCATTCTCGTGGGGCTCGGCGTCTACGTCTGCGGAGCGCTCTTGTATATTCCCGCCTGCGTGCAGCAGAGCTTTGACTTCTACTTCATCGGCATCTTCGTCGTGGCTGGCGGGTGCGCGATTCTCGAGGCGTCTTCCAATTCCTGCATGCTGGCGCTCGGTGACCCGAAAAGCGCGATCCGGCGGCTCAACTTTGCGCAGGCGATGAATCCGGTCGGGTCGATCGTCGGCATCTTTCTCGCGCAGAAGC
>JAEDMC010000282.1 GCA_016303225.1 Kiritimatiellia bacterium | reverse complement strand
GAAGATCCGCTATCGCGGCTTCCACCTCTGCGGCGACTGGTATGACGTGGACAACTTCCGTGTCTGGATGGCGCGCAACTGTCTCAACACGCACTGCCATGCCGACTTCAACAAGCCGACGCATCTCGGTTTTCACGCGACGAGCGGCGGACACATCCTCGCGATCTACAAGCGCAGCGTCTTCGAGGAGCATCCCGAGTGGTTCTGCTTCATCAACGGCGAGCGACGTCCGTCGAACCTGTGCTTCACGAACATGGAGTGCGCGGAATACGTGGCCGAGCAGATCGCGAACCATCTGTCCAGCCTGCCGACTTGCCTCTACTACAACATGTTCGCCGCGGACAACCAGGAGTTCTGCACCTGCGACCGCTGCAAGAAGAACTCGATTTCGACGAACGTCTTCGCCTTCCGCAACTACGTCGCGCGGATCCTACGCGAGAAGTATCCGAACCAGAAGCTCGCAGGCCTCGCCTACTCGAGTTATCTCGCGCCGCCGAAGTGCAGCCTTGACTGCATGGACATGCTGCAGTTCGCGACGCATGACCGGTGCAATCACCACAAGCTTGAGGACCCGGACTGCCCCTGGAACCGTCAGGTGATCAAGTACTACCAGCACTGGGCGGCGCTCGGCGTGCCGATCGGCGAGTACAACTACGAGTTTGACATCTATCTCGACAAGGGGCTCGCGCAGTTCACGCCGTTCTTCAGCGTCATCGAGGACGAGGCGAAGACCGCGCGCAAGTACAAGCATTTCCTGGTGATTCCCGAAATTCCGCTGTCGCCGAAGGAAGGTCCGCCGATCGAGGTCGGCAGCGTCGTCAACCGCCTGCCGATCTGCTTCTACGCGCAGGCGCTCTGGGACGAGAACCTGACCGCCGACCAGTTCCTGAAGGACACGGCGAAAACGGTGTGGGGTCCGGCCGAGGCGGAGATGTACGGATACTTCACGTTGTTGGACCAGGCTTGGAGCGGCGTGAAGATGCACACGCTCATCATTAGGAATCCGATGGACGTCGCGGCGTCGTTCCTTAAGCCCGAGACGCTGCAGAAGGCCCATGCGTTCCTGAACGGGGCGGCGGCGAAGATCGCCGCGGCGCAGGAACGGACGGAGACATATCCGACCTACGATCCCGAGCGCGCGAAGCTGGCGCTGGAACGCGAGGTCGAGCTCCTCAAGCGCTGGGAGGGCTATGTCGGCGTGATGCGCGGAGAACGTCCGCGCCTCACGCTGCCGGCGCTGAGCGCGGGTACGACGGGACCGCTGACGAACGGCGGCGGCAAGTTGCGTGACGCGAAGGGCGAGCCGACGGGCTATGTGGTCCGCTGCGCCTGGGAGCCGTCGGCGAACGAGCTGATCGTCTACTGGGACGGTCTCGGCAAGAACCGAATGGTCGGTGCGACGCGGCTTGAGGCGACATTCACGCTGCCGTCTTCGTCTTCGCGCTTCACCTTCATCGCCGGCGCCGAGATCAAGAAGCAGCAGCTGCGCGTTTCGGAAACGGGCGTTGTCGACAAGAAGTGGAAGGCCGATTGGAAGGTCGAGACGGACGCGAAGGGCACGACCATGCGCATTCCGCTGAAGCTGATCGCGTCCGACCTGGCGGCGGGCAAGGCGCTGGACGGCACGTTTGCCGTCTACACCAAGCGCGACAAACCGGCGGAGATCGTCTTTCCAGCACCCGGCGCGTCGGCGATTCTCGCCCTCTCGAACCTGACCGAGGTCGACAAGATCATGCTCATCTGGCTCGGTGCGCCGTCAAGGGACAACGCCAACCGCCATCGGATGGTCGACGCAGCGGCGAAGTTCGGTTGGAAGGCGTTCGTCACCGATACCGAGAAGGACTTCGCCAATGTGCTGAAGGAGAAGCCGCGGCTCATTTACATTCGCTATCCCGAAAAGGAGAATCCGCTCAGCGAAAAGGCGTGGAAGGCCGCGAAGCGCGGCGTGCAGAACGCGGGCATGACGCTTGCCTGCACGTCGCTCTGGCCGATACCGCTCGACCGCTGCCTGGACGATCCGTCGATGGCGCTCAAATGGGCGAACGTGGAGAACCAGGACGTCGGCTCGCGCCGCTTCGACGAGGTCAAGGAAGGTTCGTGGGGAGAAACGCCCTATCGCGTTGCCGACGCCTTGCGCAACGGCGGTATCTCGGCCTGTTACGCTTATTTCCCGGTGAAGCCCGAACGATGGGATATTCTGGCGACGCAGTTCAACTACACGGGCAAGCCGTCGATTCCCTGCATCATGATGCGTCGGCTCGGCAAGGGTAAGATCTTGGTCTTCGGTCTCGCGAATGCACTGAACGACATGGCGCTTCTGTCGAACATCGACGCGTTGCCGTAGGTAGTCGGGCGCTCAATGCCGCGAAGCGGTGTTGAGTGACCGACTACTTCCGCTTGTTTTTCGCCCTGCACTTGTGGTATCATCCTTGTCAACTTGAAAGCA
>JAEDMC010000281.1 GCA_016303225.1 Kiritimatiellia bacterium | reverse complement strand
CATTGGATTTCGCTTCGGAACGATCCGACGCGAAATCCCACGTCCGAAATCGACAAGACGGCCCAGACATAATGCACTTGAAACGAACCAGAAACGTCCGTTTTGGCAACATTCCTGAGCAGAGTCCGTTCCTATCATGGACGGACTCGCAATCAAGACCCCGAGCCAGTCTCCGGAATTTGATGCAATATGCGCGGGCGCGGGCGACCTTCCGAGACTAGCCTCCTGAATGCAGGAATGCGTAGGACATGGGGAGTCCCTTCGGGATTACCGTCCGAGGTCAGAAAAGTTTTATCACTTACCAGCCATTTGTCATCGCAACACGCGCTGCGTAGAATTGGCTAACAAGGACTTTGTCAGCAGTATAGGTAATCGGTCAGTAAGCGGGGCTGGCACCCGCGCTCGGACTTGTCATTGTCCGCCGGAATCTCGGGCTCGATCAGCCACTGCCGCGTCGGCGTGCGGGAGGCCGCGCAGCCTATTACCATTACAATTGCGCGACGTCGGCGTCGATCAGCTGGCGCGTCTTGGAGTCGAAGCAGAGTCCGACGCCCCAGATGGGCAGGGGTTGTGCGCGGTACGGCGCGGCATAATCCTTATCGTGAATTTGCTTCAATGCCTCCGCGGCGGTCTGGTCGACCTTGAGCTCGAAGATGAAGACGCCCTGCGGACAGGTGGCGACGAGATCGCTGCGTCCGGCGGTGTGCGCCGCCTCGATGTCGTAGCGAAAGCCCTGCGCGGCTAACAGCATGCACAGGGGACGCGTGTAGGAGAACTCGTTCTTGCGCTCGAAGCCTTCGTGCGAGCCATACGGCAATTTGGCGTAAAGCGCCTTCAAGCCCGCAAAGAACTCGTCCCAGCACCCGGCGCGGAGCTTGATGCCCAGCGATGCCGACCATTGGGCGTCCCTCCCGGCATAAGCGCCGGCCAAAAGTGCCGCGAGATCTTGCCGAACTTCTTCATCAGGAACGCGCAACTTGTAAAGTCCGTAGGCATAGTCGGCGATCGTCAGATAGCCCGTCTGATAGAGCATTCCGATCGGCTGGATGTTCGTTATGTTCGAAACGTCGAAATCGACTTCTCCGGCACTGACGGTTCCGTCGGGATCGATCGCGAAGAACCCTTCGCGCTTGATGAAGTTCATCAGCATCGACGGACGCCCCGTAGACGTCCATGAACCGGTGAAATGCGACTCGTCGGAGGTAAGGGTAAGTGAAATCGACACCGGGTTGTAAACGGTAGTGCTGTTCTCCCGGGCAAAGCGGTAGCCATTGAACCATCGCTTCAGTTCTGCGCGAAACGCCGCGTAATCGAGCTTCATGCGCTCGGCCTTCAAGCGCAGGTGCGCTTCGAAATTCTCCGTCAGCTCCTCTTCCGTATAGCCATAGAGCGCGGCATAGCCATTATTGAAGGAAATGTCGTTGAGGCTCGACAGGCAAGAGAAGACGGAAAGCTTGGTGAACTTCGAGACGCCGGTGATGTAGAGAAAGCGGATCTTGTCGGTGTTGTCCTTGAACTGGGCGTAGATCGAGGACAGCTCCGTGCGGATTTGCTCGGCGAGCTCCACGTTGGCGAGGGCCTTCGCCACCGGGTCGTCATACTCGTCAATAAGAATCACCGAACCAGTGCCGTCTTTCTCGTAAAAACAGTCGATCGCTTCACGTAGATTGACCGAAGGCCGCTTCGACGTGTCATACTCCCATCCTGAGGCCGTGAGCGAGCAGCGGACGGCAGCGCGAAATGTTTCCTGGAATGCCTCTAAACTCGAGACCTCTACCCCGCCCCAGTTGAAATGGATGACGGTGTGCTTTTTCCAATCATAATCGGTCCTGGCGATGGCGAGGTCTTCGAAATATTCGCGATGGCCGAGAAAGATCGACTTGAGCGTCGTCACGCTGAGCGACTTGCCGAAGCGCCGCGGCCGCGCACAAAAGTAATACGAACGGCTCGGATCGGTGATGAGCTGATGCAGATAAGCCGTCTTATCCACATAAATCTGCCCCGCCCTGCGCAAAGTCTCAAAATCGGCAATGTTGGTTGCTATCGGTTTCATCGCGCCATTATTGTAGCAAAACAACCTGAAATTGGGAATGGCGTCTGACTGGGGTCAATCGGCAGAAAGCTCATCACCTACGGGTGGCACATCCTCCGCGGAGATCCTACGCCGAACCGAGATAGCGAGGCGTTCTTCAAACGGAAGATGCGAGGCTTCCACCAGACGATCGGCGCGAAGCGCATGCACGAGATCGGACACGGAACGCGAGACGAGTTCGCGGAGACCCAGGCCAGGCTGATCTACGGCGATCCGTCCGAAGCCGGAACGAAGACCGAGGAAGTGACGTCTCCACATGGACACAATACATACTCGTCTTCCCGTCGAACAGGGACGTGAAGCCGGATTCCACCGCACAGGCGGCCAGCGCCGCCACGCACACCATCGTCATCAAAATACGC
>JAEDMC010000076.1 GCA_016303225.1 Kiritimatiellia bacterium | reverse complement strand
CGTCAACTTTATTTCGTCAAAGTCGTCATTCACCGGCACGAGACGCACACTCGTAAAATCACCCTCGCGTGTCGCCAAGCCGATCTTGTTGCGGAACCGAGTGTACGATCCCTTTAAGATCTCTTCATTGCTCACCGTCCAGCCAAATCCCTGCTTATCAAAGACCGCAATCTCCCCTACCTTCTTGAAGAACGCATTCTTGGTTGCCGCATTTGCATACAACAATTTGAGAAGCCGCTCATCCATCTTCATCGCCGCTTCATACACGGCATTGCAGTTACGCAAAATCAGTTTCAATGGGCCGCTCAGCCCACCGCTATCGTCTATGTCTGGCAGACCTCCTTGTGTTTTGGTTGTTGACGATTGAAATTCATACGTTGTAAGATTTAAGTGTCCACACACCCTTCTTCGACGGACCGATATGCTGAAGCCCTACAATGGCCCGCAAATTCTTGATGTGATAAAACACCCCGTCTCTCGTCATGCCGAGTTTCTTCGCCATCTGATCAATCGAATCGTGAGGATTCAGAAGCGCCGTCTCCAAAACCCTCGCAGCGCCACCTATGAGACCGGCTTTTTCTATCACAGTGTCGATAGCAGTCTTTCTCGCGGCCCTTCCCGCAGTCCGCAGGGCATTTTCTTCCGTAGTTTCTATCGTAGTTTCTATCGTAGTTTCCGTCGTAGTCCTACGACGCAAGATGACGCGGAAGTCGGCTTCCTCGACAAACTCCGGAGGCGGAAGATTCCATTGGCGGCAATAGTCAATCACATCGCCCGTACCAGTGCCTGTCTTTTCGATGTATCCTTTGAGGTACATCGGCTTCGCCAAGAGCTCGTTCGGCGGAAGCGACGTATGCGGTCTGAAGAGATTCTTGACCGTCCAGCCGCGCGGCAGCGATCCGGCATTCCAGATTTCAAGCCGGTCGCTGAAAAGCATGACCTGTACGCTTTCGTGACTCGTGTAGTCCCGATGGCAAATGGCATTGACAATGAGTTCAAATACCGCGTCCAGCGGAAGTTCGTAACGAGTCGGAGCGGAACCATCCGGTCCGTTGTGGCGACCGATTTCGCGCGAAATATGCGACATCACGAAATCTCTCGCCTGATCTGCCAGCTGAAAGACATCTCCTTGGTAGATCTGGTGGTCCGCCATTGGCTTTTCAACGCGAGTTCCATAGAACCAAGCGCACTTGACCTCGGAGTTGATGAAATACCGCTGGGGCTTCTTCCCGAAAAGAAGAACAGCCGCATTCGTAAGACGCCCGTCTTCACGCATGAGATCAAGATGCGCCAGCAAATCCTTTGCAGAAGTTGAAACCGGCAATTTGAAGCCGCGTCGCTCCCTTGCCACGCGAATGAAATCGCGCATCTTAACCGTTGAAAGATCCTTGAGCGAAGCCCCCTCACACACCGAACTGTCAAACGGCCCCGTCTGGATCTTCCTGTGCTCTTCAAGGAAGCGGACCAAGGTCGCCGCCACGGCTTCCTTCAAGCTCTTCAGGTTGGGGAATGTCTTGCGTACCCTTTCGGATTCGACCTTCTCCAAGAAACGCTGCTCCTTGGGCGTACGCACATCCAATTTCTTCACAAACACGAAACGTGGCTTGTTGTGTTCTCCGGCGCAATCGTATTCTCGCTCGGTTGGAGACACGCCGACGGCATCCTCAAAGCCATACTCACGACCGATGAGACCAAGATAAATGTCGCTCTTCGCAACCTCTTCTCGAATCAAAATAAATATCCAAAACACAACTGCGGTCAGTTCCCAACCTATGGCCCCTACTCGCCCGCCCGAAGTCGGGGTTTCAAGACAACAGATAGTATATCAAAAGTTGGCGCGAGGTGTCGGACACCCCGCGCCAACATCTTGTCCTATCTGCCGACTCAACCCTTGCTCTTGATTGCCTTGATGAGCTTCGGGATGACGACATTGAGGTCGCCGACGATGCCGTAGTGTGCGACCTTGAAGATCGGCGCGTCCTTGTCGGTGTTGATGGCGATGATCTTCTGCGAGTCCTGCATGCCGGCGAGGTGCTGCACCGCACCGGAGATGCCGCAGCTGATCATCAGCGCCGGACGGACCGTCACGCCCGTCTGGCCGATCTGCCGTTCGTGTTCGCAGTAGCCGAGGTCCACCGCCGCGCGCGATCCGCCGACTGCGCCGCCGAGCACCGCCGCGAGCTCGTGGAGAAGCTTGAAGTTCTCCTTCGACCCAACGCCCGCGCCGCCGGCGACGATGATGCGCGAACCCTTCAGGTTCACCGTCGAGACCTTGCGGACGATATCAATGACTTCCGTCGGAATCTCGACCCCATCGAGATGGGAGTCGTGTTTCAACACTGATCCCTGATCCCTGATCCCTGATCCCTTTTCAAGCGGCTTCATGACCCCTTCGCGCACCGTTGCCATCTGCGGCCAGTGGCGGGCGTTGACAATCGTCGCGATGATGTTGCCGCCAAAGGCCGGACGGATCTGATGGAGGACGTTGTGGAACTCCTCGCCGGTCTTCTTGTCCGTGAAGTCGCCGATCTGCAGGTCGGTGCAATCCGCGGTGAGCCCGCAGCGAAGCGCCGAGGCGACGGACGGACCGAGGTCGCGGCCCATGTGCGTCGCACCGAAGATCACGATCTGCGGCGAGCATTCCTTCACCAGCTCGACGAGCGCGTGGCGATACGCCTTGTTGCGGAAGACCTTGAGCGCCGGATCGTCAATGAGATGCACGACGTCCGCCCCGCCGGCGAAAAGCTCTTTTGCGAGCGCCTCGACGCCCGAACCCATCAGCACGGCGCCAACCTTGACGCCCAGCTTGTCCGCCAGCTCCCGTGCCTTGCCGAGAAGCTCGAACGCAATTCCAGAGAGCTTGCCGCCTTCCTGCTCGGCGAAAACCCAGACTTCACCCGATTGTGTGCTCATCGATTAACTCCTTGACAAGTCCCTGTATGCCCTCGTCCGTCGCGGCGACTTCCTTGAACGCGCCGCCGGCAAGGACGACGCTCTCAATCGCGTTGACGCAAGTCGGCGAACCGGCAAAGCCGCAGCGATCAGCCTCGGCGCCGATGTCGTCGCACGAGAGGATCTCCGGCTCAGCGTTCTTGTACTTCATCACGCGCCGCATCTGGAACGGCCTGAGCTCGCCGAACTTCTCGGTGACCGTAAAAAGCGCCGGAAGCTTTGCGCGGCAGGTTTCGACGCCCGTACCGATGTCGCGCGTCGCGATGGCGAAATCACCGTCCATCTCCAGCTTCTCGAGGTACGTGACGACCGCGCAGTCGAGCTTTTCGCCGATCTGCGGACCGACCTGGGCCGTGTCGCCGTCGATGGCCTGGCGTCCGCAGAAGACGAGGTCCGGATTGAACCGCTTCACCGCCTGGGAGAGAATGTAGCTCGTCGCAAGCGTGTCCGAACCGGCCGCCTTGCGGTCAGTGACGAGGACGGCGCGATCCGCCCCGCACATCAGGGCCTCACGCAAAATGGTCTTCGCCGCCGGGAGCCCCATCGTGATGACGGTCACCGTGCCGCCGTAAGTCTCCTTCACCCACAGGGCGGCCTCAAGAGCATTCCGGTCTTCCGGATTGAAAATGGCAGGCAATGCGGCACGATTGATGGTGCCGTCGGCCTTCATGGCCTCACCAGTCACCCTCTTCGTGTCCGGCACCTGTTTGATGCAGACAACGCAATTATACGATTTCATGGTTGTATTATACCAAAAGATTATCACTCACGGGTGATTTCGTAGACGTACTGCGCGTTTTTCTGTCCGCGCACACAAGCCGTGAACGTCAGCACGCCGTCCTTCAGATCAGTCGGGATCTTCGCCGCCCGCGTGCCGTCGGTCGCAAGAGCGTAAACCCTGAAGGCAGACGGCTTCTCGACCGCCAGTTCGATCTGCGCGGACCCGTCGCGCAAGACCCACGGACCCGATCCCCGACGCAGCATCAGGTCTGCCCGAGAGTCTGCAAACAGCGTCCCTGCCCGCTGCGATTCCGTCAAATGCGTCAGCAGCAGCCGTTTGGACGAGGCAATGGGCGCCTCGGTGAGCGAACTGACCCAGACCGCGGCCTTGGCGCCCTTCAGCGTCGCCGCAAAGGGCGCCGCGACAATGCGCCCCTCCGCCTCCGGCGAAAAGCCACCCGCCGTCCGCGGCGTCTTGACCGTCAGCGCGCCCTTATCGATCATCAGTGCATCCGCGGGAGCATCCTTCGCAAAGTCGCCGCGGGCATAGAGCGCAAAGACCGCACGCTCGGCCGCCGCCGCAAACGGATCGTCCAGCGGATCGCCGTCACGCAGGACGGCGTCCCAGCCATGTTTTGCCGCCCAGGCGCCGACCAGCAGTCCGGACACCGCCCGCCAGCCCGACGGACCCGGCGCCAGCCAGGACGTGACGCACATCGGACGGTCGGAACGCTCGTGCCAGGCCACCGCAGAGGACACGGGAGAACCCTTCAGCAGCGGATTGAGATTGTCAATGCGATACGGAGCCGTCCATTTCTCGCCCAGACGCCGCGGCGGATCGAAGGAAAACGCCGCAGTGGAGAAATCACCGGCCGCCAGACGGATTGGGGCAACGTCGCGGAAATGCAGATGCCCGAGCGTCGCGCCCAAAAGCGCCTTGGACTTCAGCGAAACGAGATGCCCCTTCATCCTCGCCACGGCATTGGTCTCGCACTCGGCCAGGAACCGACGGATGGACGCCGCCCGCTGATCGTAAATTGACAGTTCGCCAAACGCGTCCTTCTCGCAGACTGCGCCGGACATGAAATCGGGATTTTCCTTCCGCTGGTCCGCAAGCCATGCCCCGTACTTGTCCCGCATAAACGGCAACGTACGCAACGTTCCCCAGTCACCGAAGGCCGAACCGTCCGCAAGCGCGGAAACGACGGGAACCGCGGCATCTTCGGGATAAGTCCGCAGCGCAATCTTGTTCTTCCGTCCGTAGACCGTCGTCGCCAGGCGCTTCCAGGCTTCCAACGCGCGGTCGTCGCACAGACACAGCGCCGAACACAGGTCCGTCGAAGGCGGTTCGCCCCCCGGCGCGGCAATGCCAAACTCGCTCCAGCGGAAGTCGCGGCGGCACATGATGTCGAAAAACGAGTACAATCCGTCGCGCGCCGCTCCCGCGACAAGCTGGTCGAACTGCTTGACCTGCTCGGGATTGCATTGCAGGCCCCTCGGTCCCTCGCTCGTCAGGCGAGAATCGAACCGCGTCATCCGGATCGCATTGTAGCCAAGCGCCGCCAGACTCTTCGTGTAGGCTGTTGCGGACTGCTTGTCCGTAAACAGCTCGTCTGTTCCCGCCCGGCATCCGAAAAAGCGCCGCGACACGTCCATGGAGCGGGAGAACCTGAACTCGCCGTTCGTCGTCGTCAGGAGGCGTCCGTCGGTTCCGGCAGGAGCCTTGCGGAACGGCGCGCGCGTGAAATCCAGCGCCGAGGCCGGACGGATTCCGGGCGCCACGTCAAGGGCAACCCAACCCGCACCAGTACCGATGCCGTGGAAATCGCGGATTCCAGGCTTGACCTTGCCGTCGGACGCCGTCAGCTCGCAGGCGATCGCGCCGCCCTTGCCGGACGGCAGCTTCAGCTTGGGCCCGCAGTAGAAGCAGCATTCGATTTCGTCGAACTCCTGACGACGCGTGTCC
The DNA here is from genome assembly GCA_016303225.1 of Kiritimatiellia bacterium. Classification (GTDB taxonomy): domain Bacteria; phylum Verrucomicrobiota; class Kiritimatiellia; order RFP12; family UBA1067; genus UBA1067. The sequence continues at coordinate 7,044 of JAEDMC010000076.1, read as the reverse complement.
AGGACCGCGTACTTGATTTTCTTCGGAAACGTCACCGTCCATTTCCGTCCGCCGGGGAACGTGACCGTAAAGGTCTTCGTCTCGCCTTCAGCGACGGTCGTGTGTTCGGGCTTGGCCGGAATGAGGCCCGGCTTCCCGTCCGCCGTCCACGCCGCACCGGCGAACGCCGACGCGCGCAACTTGAGGATGAAGCCGGGCGTTTCGCTCTTCAATTCCGCATGCGCCGTGAACTCGTGGGCGATGGACACGCCCTTGCCGGCCTCCTTCAGGAGGGCGCGTCCCGAACCGACCACATGACGCGACGAGCGGACAAACCGATAGGTGACGGAACGGTCCGACGCCACCTTCTCCGCCTTCTCGTTCAGCGTCTCGAGGCAATGCCGGCTGTCCGCCCCCGTGAACAGCACGAACATCAGCCGTGCATCGTCCCCGTCAAGCCGCACGGCTGCATCCGTTCCCAATCGCGCGGAAGGCTCCTTCGCGGCCAAAACGGCGCCTGCAACAAGTGCAAGCGCCGCCGACAGCATGTCCCTTGTTTTCATGGGGACATTATACCATAATCACTTCGCCTTCTTCAGTTCTTCCTTCTTGGGCTCCTCCTTCTTCGGCTCGGGCTTGTCCTTGACGAGGTCCTTGCGGGACTTCATCATGTTCTCGGCCGCGTAGGAGGAGATCGTGAAGATCCAGTCCTGGTTGTCGAGCTTGAAGTAGCGGTCGGAACCGTCCTTCACCTGGTTGCCGACCGTGGCGACGCGCTTCACCGTGTTGGACCCGTCCCTGTAGGTCACCGTGTAGACATAGCCCGTCGTGAAGCCGAGCTCCGATTCCGTGAGCTTCGAATCGGCAACCGAGTTGAAGTCGAGATAGGCGAGCGCCGAGTCAAGCGAGTAGGTCTTGGAGGAGTCGAGCTCCTCCTTCGCCGTCAGGCCCTTCAGCGTCCAGACGCTGTTCGTGCCCTTCTCGAGCTCCACAAGCTCCTTGCCGTGCGCGAAGCTGACCGCCTTGACGTCCGCGGACGGAATCGACGCGATGCGGACGTTGCACCACTGCTTCACATCGCCCTCGAAGGCGTCGAGCTGATCGGAGACGAGCACCGTCTCGCCCGCAAACGTCGCGTAGCGTCCGTGCCCCCACTTCGCGTGCTTCTCGCCGAGCGGCAGGTTCACGAGCTCCTTGCCCGCCGCGTCCTTGAGGACGACGGCGGTCGTCTTCTCGAGCTTCTTGCCGCGGACGAGCTGTCCGACCTTGAGGTCGGCGAGCTTCAGCAGGTTCTCCGCGATCTTCTCGCGGTCCGCCGGATAGCCGTTCAGCGTCTCGACGGTCCAGCCCTTGTCGCCGGCGGCGAGCTTCAGCTTGTCGCCGATCTCGATGCGGGCAACGTCCGCCAACTTGAGCCCGGCGGCGACCGCCTTGCCGTTCAGCTTCGGCGCCGTCCCCTTGGACCCGCTGTTCAGAACATACGCCGCACCGCCGAGAACAACGGCCACAGCACCCAATACAATCAAGTTCTTCGTTGTCATTTCAATTACCTTTCCCGACTACAACTTTCACCCCCGCTTCCTCACGAAACCGCGGAACAGTCCGAAGAGCACCACCAAAACCGGGATGAGCGCGATGTTGATGCACTTCAAGGTCGTGCCGAGCGAATCGATGCCAGCCGTGAGCTCCTTGCGGACGTTCTTCAGCTGCTTCTTCGTGTCAGCCTGCGCCTTGCGGAACTTGACGATCTCGTCCTGCTGCTCCTTCGAGAGAACGAAGCGCTCGTTGCCGCTCTTCTGCTTCTGCAGGGCCTGGAGACGCTGCTGCGTCATCTGCAGCTCCGCCTCGAGATCGGCCTGCTTGCGCTGCCACTTGCGCATCGCCTGCGCTTCGAGCTCGTTCACGACGATGAACGGACGGTCGGACGCGCCGCGGCTGCGCACGCCGATCAGCTCCTCGCGTCCCGCGAACTGCTCGATCACGTTCGAGAAGAGCGAGAGGTTGTCGTTGATGAGCTGAGGGATGTTGCCGAACGGCGTCTTCATCATGCGGACGCAGAAGTCGTCCGCCAGGAAGTCGGAGTCGGCGAACAGCATGACCGAGCCCTTCCCCTCGGCAAGCGCCTTGGAGACGTCGTTCGTGCCGTCCGGCCCCTTCGGGAACGCGGTCTTGAATGTGCCCGCGAGGCGTGCGGCGAGGATGCGCTCGGCACCGTCCGGAACCATGTCCTTGACGCCGCCGCCCATCTGCATCGCCATCTTGTCCGTCGTGCAGGAGTTCTCCTTCGACGTCACGATGACCGGCGTGAACGTGAGGCCCGCGCCCTTCGTCGCGTCGAATGCGAACGCGCCCGCGAACGGGAACATCACCTGCGAGAGGCGCTGGACGAGGAGATCGCCCTTGTCCATGTTGGCCGGCCCAAGCGACAGGAAGGCGGGATTGTCCTCGACGCCGCCCTGTCCGTTGTTGAGCTTCGTCGCCGCCGCGAGGTCACAGGTAATCTTCGCCGTGTCGAACGTGACGCCCCACGCGTCAAAGAGCTTGCCGAGGGTCGACGGACCGTCCATGCCGCCCATCTGTCCCATCATCGGGTTCTGCTGCTGGCGGCTGGCGATCATGTCCTTGATCGAGAACGGATCGACGCACGCGATCAGCTTGCCGCCGCGGAGAACGAACTGGTCGATCGCATAAAGCGTCTTGTCGGACAGGTCCTTCGCGTGGAGGACGACGAGCGTCTTGATGTCGTCGTCGATCTTCTCGACGTCCGGCATCACGGGCTTCACCTCATAGTCCTTCGCGAGTTCCGCGAACGCGGCCCAGCCCTGCGGCGGACGCTGCCCCATCTGCATCATCATCGGATTCATCTGTCCGCCCATGACGTCCTTGAGCGACGTCATCACGCCGACGACCGGCTTCTCCGGCCACGCGACGCGCGTAATGAGACGCGTGAGGTCATACTCGAGCGTCGCCTCCGTGCGGGGCGAGAGGACACCGAGCGTCTGCTCCTGATCGCCGCAGACGGCCGTGATGCCGAAGTAGACCGGCGAGCCGAACGGATTCACCGTCTGCGGCTCGATGCCGTAGCGCTGCGCCCATTCCTCGGCGTCGGAGTCAGGCTTCGGATCGTAGGTCTCGACCGTGAGGTTGCCGCCTGCCGCGCGCTCGTACTCCTTGAGGAGGTTGCCGACCTGTGTCGCGTAGGTCTTGAGCGCCATCGGCATGTCCGCCGCGGAGCTGCTCACGTAGTACTTGAAGGTGACCTCGTTCTCGAGCTTGCCGAGAACGGCCTTCGAGCCGTCCGAAAGCGTATAGAGCTTCTCGGCCGTGAAGTCGCCGCGGAGCGGGAGCGCCGCAAGGATGAAGTCCGCCGCCACGACGATGACCGCCAGGACCACGAGGCCGACCGCGCCCTTCGAGGCGCCGCGCCGTCCGTCCGTCACGGTCTTCGCAACCGCGAGCATGAAGACGATCACACCAAGGTAATAGCCGACGTCCGCGAGGTCAATGACGCCGCGCCGCAGGGCTTCGAAGTGCGTCAGCAGCGAGCAGCCGGCGATCGCGTTCACGATCGCGGAGGGAACGCCCCAGTTGGCGACCGCCGTCGTCACCGGATCAAATCCGACGATGAGGAGCAGGAACACCATTGCGAGCGAAATGACGAACCCGACCACGCTCGAACGCGAGAGGGTCGACGCGAAGACACCGACCGCCGAAGCCGCGCCCGCGAGGAGGAACGACCCCACATAACCGCAGAGGACAGTGCCCCAGTCGGGCGAGCCGAGGTAGCCGACCGTGATCGCGACCGGGAACGTAAGTCCGAGCGCGACACCCATGAACGCCCAGGCGGCGAGGAACTTGCCCACAAGGACGTCCCAGACCGTCATCGGCAGCGTGAGGATCAGCTCCGCCGTGCCGTTGCGGCGTTCGTCGGCCCAGAGGCCCATCGTCGCCGCCGGCACCAGCAGCAGGTACACCCACGGATGCCAGAAGAAGAACGGCGTCAGGTCCGCCTGACGGCGCTCGTAGAACATGGCGACGCCGAAGGTCATGAACCCGATCAGCACCAGGAACGCCGTCAGAAAGACGTACGCGACGGGAGAGTCGAAGTAGGACTTGAACTCTCGCTTGAAGACTGCCTTAATGTTCTTCATCACTTCGCCTCCTTCATGGTCAGGTTGCGGAAGACCACGTCAAGCTTGCCGCTCGGATCCATCGCCTTCAGCTCGTCCGGCGTGCCGTCGAACTTCTTCTCGCCGTCGGAGATGACAACGACCTTCGTGCAGACCGCATCGACCTCCTCGAGGATATGCGTCGAGATGATGATCGCCTTGCCCTTGGCGGCCATGTCTTTGATCATGTTGCGAACCGTAAACTTCTGGTTCGGGTCGAGGCCGTCCGTCGGCTCGTCCATGATCAGCACCTTCGGATCATGCAAAATCGCCGCCGCGAAGGCGGTGCGCTGACGGTAGCCCTTCGAGAGGGTTTCAATCGTCTGACCGGCCTTGTCCTCGAGCTTCGCGAGCTTGAGCACCGCCTCGACGTCCGTCGAGCCCTTGCCGCGGACCTCGGCGATGAACTTCAAGTAGTCCTTCACGGTCATGGCGCGGTAGCTCGGCGCCGCTTCGGGCAGGTACCCGAGGTCGGCCTTCGCCGCAACCGGATCGGACGTGATGTCGTGCCCGTTGATGACAGCCGTGCCGCTCGTCGGCGGCAGAAAGCCGGTGATCATCCGCATGGTGGTCGATTTTCCCGCGCCGTTCGGCCCCAGGAAGCCCAGCACTTCGCCTTCCTTGACGCTAAAGGAAACGCCCTTCACCGCCTGGAAGTCACCGAAGTTCTTTTTCAGGTTCTTGACTTCTAGCATTGACTGCTCATCCTTTCAAAATTTTCGGGTAGTATATCATTTCCCCCTGCTTATTGAAACTGCCATAAATTGTAGCGAACCACTGTTAAGGAAATGTTAACGAAAAACAAGTGTTCACAGTTGATCAATTGACCTTGGAGGTAGACTCCCATTCCCATCGCGAAACCACTCCAGCATTCGTCAGATAGAACCGCAATTCGTGCCTGATGGTCCTGCGGTCGTCGCACGAGTCGTTGTAAGCGTAGCGCCACAGCCGTTCCGCCCGACCACAGCACGGATGCGGCACTTCGACAAATGCCTCTGGACGGCCAAGCGTTTTCAAAATCTCATCGGACGCAATTTCACACATCTTCTTTGAAAGAAGCGAAAAGAGCTTTGAACGATCCAACGCTTCGAACGGCAACGGCGCATGGAACACTCGAATCTTCTGCACCCCGGAACTGCACTGGGGCACTCTTTCCGCGTGACGGAAGAAATAGACCTCCTTCTTCGCCCCGTTCGCGTCAGTTTCCGTGCAATAATGAGAGAAGTAACAACTTCCGTCTGGCACGCTCCAACTTCCCGTTTCCCAGTCGTTGATTCCTCGCGTCGGCCGACGGAAAACATCGACCATCTCCCTCAGCACCACGGCGCCGTTCGTCATAAAGCTCCAGCAGCCCACAATGCCGCGAAAGCACCTCCTACCATCAGGCCGCACAATAAACTCAAACTTTTCGACAGCGACCTGAACGTCGGGCGAAAAACCGCAGTCCACAGCATAGTCAGCGATCCTCTTCACAGTGGGGGCATTCCGCAACGCAAAGCAAAAGTCCGACTGAATCGCATTGAGCTTCGGGTTGTGCATGTTGCCCGCGCACGACTTCGCCTCCGCATAAGCGTCAGGCACACGCTTGCTCAGCTCGGCGGCCAGCTCGTCCTGCAGAATATCGTCATTCCATAACTCAAGCCCGCAGGACTTCGACCATCGGCAGCGGCCCGCCTCCGCCGCTTTCTTAATGGCGTTCGTCGCACAGACGTAAAACGGATTACCACCGGCGGCAAAAACCGACGAGGTAATCAAAATGCTCACAACAAGAAATAGCATTCTTTTCAACATCTTCGTTGTCACTTCAAACCCGCACGTTCCTCATCATCGGCACCAGTCCGACACGTCGGCGAAATTGACAGCGACGTCGGTATGTGTCTCTCCAGAGTAGACGACCAGCGACCGCGCAACGTTTGATGCCAGACGGCTAAAAGTCTCCAAATGCTCGCGCATGTCGGACGAAAAAGGTGGACGAACTCCTGATCTCTCGCGGATGAAGCTTGCCGCCATCCTCAAACAGAAGATCGACCTCGATCGAGCCGGACGAGTTGCGGTAGAACCAGCAGTCCGGTTCGAGCCCCTGATTGAGCCGGTGCTTGACGGCTTCGACCACCACCATGTTCTCGAAGATGTTGTGATTTTCACGGCACCAATGCACCTCGTACCTGCCTCGCACACCAACTATTCATAATGCGTCCACATCCGCAGGACCTTGACGACATGCTCCGATTCCAAGACCTGATAGACCAGCCGGTGCTGGATGTTGATGCGCCGCGAAATCGCACCTTGGAGATTGCCGACCAGCGACTCGTACGGAGGCGGGACGGCGAACGGATCCGCCGCGATGACCTTAAGAAGCTTTTCTGCCTTGGGACGCAATCCGCTAGCCGACAGTCGCTTGGCGTCCTTCTGCGCCTGATGCGTATAGACCAGCGTCCAGCTCACCACTTCAGTTCCTTCGCACAGCGCTTGACCGGTGTGCGCATCCCGTCCTGAATGGACTTCGCCAGTCCCGGAAACGAATTGAGGTAAAGCGTCTCCTGAATGGCGTTCCAGTCCTCCATGGACAAGAGCACCGCCTGGTTGCGCTTTCCGACAATGCAGTAGCCGCGATGCTCCTCCGCAACATCGTCAATCAACCCGAACAGGTCCTTGCGGGCCTCCGAAACCGTCATCACTGGCATAAGCGCACTCCTTTACCGTATTTGCCCTTATAGTACCATATTCCGTACCACTCGTCAATGCCGCGACAGCACTTCAATGTCTGCGACAGCCACAATATGCGACCGCTGTCGCGCAGCATCTGACGGCGAAGGCTGATCGTGTGGTCGAGAACTTGAACCACTTGCGCGTCACCGCCAAAACCGCCAACAGTCCGACCGACCAAACGCTTTCA
>JAEDMC010000280.1 GCA_016303225.1 Kiritimatiellia bacterium | reverse complement strand
AAAAGTCGATTTAGTTGCCCGTCGTCTCGCGACTGACCGTGAAGACGATGCCGCCCTTCAGGATCAGCCGATAACTGTCGCCGTCCTTTACATACTGCGGCACCGCATACGAAATCGCAAAGCTCATGTCGCCGACCTTGGCCGTCGCCTCGTAAGTCGGAAACGTGCCGCCGAACCAGTCGCCGTGACACAGCACTTCACCCGCCCTGACCTTGCGCGCGGCCTCGCTGACTCCGGTCAACGATTTCGTGGAATCCTTCAAGGGCAACGGCTGCCCCGCCTTCGCCTCGATTGTACGAAAAAGTTCTTTCACGGCCTTTGCAAGTTCCTCCTTTGAGACATCGCCCTCGTAGCTGCGCCGCAAGCGCGCGCTGCTCAAGCGTCCTATTTCCTTTTCGTAGCCGAAACGCCCTTCCGTGAACATCCCCTTTGGCACATCCAGCCACCGCCAGCCGGACAACCAGGCGCCCTCCGTCCGATTCGTCGTCTCGGACTCGAAATCAAGCTCGAGAAGCTCCTTCAGCGCACGGCGAATACCAGCTGCCGCGAACTGCCGCTGCGGCGCATCGAGATTCTTGGCCTCGTCCGTCGAGTAGGAGATTCTCAGATACGCCCGCCCGTCATCCAGCCTCTTGATCTCCGCCTGAACGGAACTGCTGACGCCCGGACGCACCCTGCCCCTGCCGTTGCGACTCAAATAGGACGTCCGATAGTTGCTCGACTCGCCCAGCTGCGGATAAAAGCGCAGTTCTCCGAAAAAGTCGAAATCGAGTTCGCCCTTCCTGGACTCCAGCACATCCGTCGCCCACTTCTCCAGCGCCTCGACGGACGCAATGCCGTTGGTGGAAAGAACCGCGGCAAATGAACTGATGCGCCCGAATTCGGTCAGGCGGAAAAACGCACCGTCAAAATCCCGCCATTTCCCTTCAATCGGCACCACGCGCCCATCCCAGCCAAAGCGCGCCGGCCAGTTCGTCAGGCAATCGGGAACGGCTGCGACCGTCTCCCTGTTCGTATAGACATCGCCGAAATTATAGCCGAGCGGCAAGGCGAAGGGTTCCTTCTTCCCACCATTCTTCTGGCCCTCAAAGAACCTGCCGCGGCGCATATGGACATCCGACGCCAAGACAGATTCGGTCACGTTGACACCGACCGACATCCCGCCCTTTCGGTTGACCATGCCATAGACGCTCGCATGCACGTTATTCGTGCTCTTGGCGGAAAAGTCAGAACGAATATGCGCAAAGGACGTACTGTAGACGCCCCGACCCTTCAACTCGCGCTGGTCAACCGACGTCCGGCCAAGCTTCAGCTTGAGGCCATAGTGCGCATTCAGCTCCGCGACAATCGCCTCCATCATCTTGATGCAGTCCTCGCGTGACATGCTTTCCGGACAATCCTTGTGCAATTCGTACTTGTAGAGTTTCTTGTCCTCTTCCGTAAAGTGCAGCTCCGCCCTGTCAAAAATATGATAGGGTCGGGCGAACGTCACCGTCGCCTGCTGATACCAGTTCGTCCACGCCCGCCCCGCATCGAGGTGCGGATCGTCGTAAAAGACACTGTACGAGAGGCTCGGCAGCTTCGGATGCCGCACCGCCAGCTCTTCGCTGCCCAGCTTCAGGTCAAAGGGCGATCCGACCTTCACCTCCTCGCCCGCAAAGCCAGCCATCGTCCCGATCAGAACCGCCGCCGCAAATGTTGCCAGCTTAGCTTTCATTTCAGTTTCCTCTTAGTTGTATTTCATAATTGAATTATACCGCGCGCATCATGGACTCGCAACCGTTCGCAGAAGCTACCAGTTTCGCGGACTCCAGGACGGATAATTATTGCCACGCGTCTTGTTCCAGCGAAAATGCGGCAGCGGCGGATTGCGCAACTTCTCGAGCTTGTCCGCAAAACGCTTGTCTTCGGCTGCCAAGGTCTGTATGATCCGATCGAACCTGCCCTTGTCAGCCAAGATTCTCTGAACGAACCGTTCAAGTGCTTCGCCCACGGCATCCACATCCGCCTCACCGCGATAGCATTTAATCAGGTTCGTCCAGATTTCGTCATTCAACTTGCGTTCCTCAGAATCGGGCGCGGCCAACGAACGCCCACCATTCACGTATTCATAAACCGCGACTCCCGCATCTTCATAGGCACGAACCATCCGCCCATCGCAATATATCCGCTTCCCTTCCATCCGCGCGGCCTGAACCTCAAACAGCATCTCCATGAGATCGCGTGCCGCCAGGCGCGATCCGTCCTTTGCCGCCTCCATGCAACGCGGCAGATAGCTGTCGCCCGCAGAACTGAATACACACAACCCCAAGAACCCAATGTTCACACTCAGCCACACCGTCAGATAAAAGGTCAACCTCGGCATGACCCGTCCACAGCACATAGTCAGCATCGTGATCAACGACAGCCGACACGACCGAGAGCGCGAACCCCGTCCACAGCAAAATCCAGAACGGACTCCTCGGCTT
>JAEDMC010000279.1 GCA_016303225.1 Kiritimatiellia bacterium | reverse complement strand
TCCTCGACATCTTCAACTCAAATGGCAAACGATTCATCATCCCTGCCTATCAGCGTAATTACGACTGGAAGCAGGAGAATTGCGAGCGGTTGTTTGACGATTTGATTGCCCTGACGAAGAGCCGCCGGGAGGGACATTTCTTCGGGAGTGTGGTGACGGTCGAAAGCGAGGACGGGTTCAGCACGGAACGCCTCGTGATTGATGGACAGCAGCGCGTGACGACCGTCTCTCTTCTGTTGTTGGCGATGTATCGGCTTTTGGAGCGGGGAGAGGTTGCTTCGACCAAGGGCGATCTTAAGGATCATATTTACAACTGCTACCTTGTCGACAATACGTCCACGCGTGACATCAAGCTTCGGCTCAAGCCGGTGAAGAGCGATCAGCTTGCGTTTGAGAAGCTGTTTGCGGACGAGGAAGAGCATCTCCCGAACTCGAACCTGACCATCAACTATAACTACTTTGTCGGACGTATTCGGAAGAACGAGATCTCCATCGACGACCTGTTTCGCGCCGTTCGGAATCTCGTGGTCATCAACGTGGAGCTTAAGCAAGCCGACGATCCGCAGCTTGTCTTTGAGAGCCTCAACTCGACAGGTGTCGCCCTGACGGAAGGCGATAAGATTCGCAACTTTGTGCTGATGGGTCTCAGCTCGCGCCAGCAAGACACGTTCTACGAGAAATACTGGAATCGCATCGAGGAGTGTACCGGCTATGAGGTGAGCGCATTCATTCGAGACTATCTCAGCGTCAAGACGAATGTGATTGCCTCTCAGAACAAGGTCTACGAGTCGTTCAAGGCCTATCGCCAGAAGCTGCAGGACGATCCCGAAGAGTTGCTGCAGGATATGTACGCCTATTCAAAGCTCTATCGGACGCTGCTCGTCGGGAAGACATCCAATCGGAATCTCAATGATTGTATCTTCCGCCTGAACTGGCTTGAGACATCCGTTACGAGGCCGTTCCTGCTTGAAGTCCTTCGTCTTGAATCCGAAGGCAAGCTGAAGACCGATGATGTCGCAGAGATTTTCGCGACCGTCGAGGCTTATCTTTATCGTCGCCAGATCTGTGAGATTCCGACAAATGCCCTCAACAAGATCTTCTTGGGGTTGCACAAGGAGATCGCCAAGTTCGACGGCACGGTCGAGAATTACCTTCCCAAGTTCAAGTATGCGATTGGGACGAAGAGGGATCGGGGAGTCTTTCCGTGCGACAAGGATTTCATTGCGGCCTTCAAGACGCGCAATGTCTACAAGATGAATCCTCGTGTGCGTGCCTACACGCTTGAACGTCTTGAGAACTTCGGCACGCGCGAGACGGTCGACGTCTACAAGCGCATAGAAGAGGATACGTTGACGATTGAGCACGTCATGCCACAGGTTCTCGTGCCGGAGTGGATGGAATCGTTGGGCGATGATTATGCCGAGATCCACGAGGCGTGGTTGCATCGAGTTGCCAACCTTACTCTTACGGCTTATAACTCACGGTACAGCAACAACCCGTTTGCCGATAAGCTGAACATGAAGAACGGCTTTAAAGACAGCGGTGTGCGGCTCAATCATTGGATCGCCCAGCAGACTGAATGGGGAGAAAAGCAGCTGATTGAGAGAACCGAACTCTTGGCAGAGCGGGCTCTTGAAATCTGGCCGACACCTGATACGGCTTCTTACACGCCCGCCGTGAAAGAGAAGAACACCGTCACATTGGATGACGATGTGAGCTTCCGAGGCCTACAGATTTCCGGATTTGTCTTCAGAGGTGTCGAGCAATCGGTGTTGAGTTGGATCGATATGTTCGATGCGGTGATCCGCCAGCTTCATTCGACCGACAAGTCCATTCTTGCCAAGCTTGCTGCGGTTAAGGATCCCGAGGTCAAGCTCTCGCAGTATTTCACGACAGACGGATCGGGTTTGCGTGAAGCAACGGAACTGGATGCGGGCGTTTTCTACGAGCGTAATTCCAATACGGAAATCAAGGTGACAATCCTTCGTGAACTCTTCCGCCAGTTCGGGGTGGGGTTGGACGACCTCGTTCTCATTCTCAGGGACGGATCCGAGGACAAGTCTTCGGAATCCGTAAAGGCCTGGCATGAGATGCGTCGCCGCTATTGGACGTATGCGTTGCCGAAGATGAGTGCGGCCAATGCCGAGAATGGGATGTTCTCCGGAAGTTCGCCAAGCGAGGAGAACTGGACGAGCGGGTTCTTTGGCGTGGGCGGCGTACACATTTCCTGCATCGCCAACTACAACTGTGCACGTGTCGAATTGTATGCCAACGGAACGAGCAAGTTGTCCGCAAAGGAGTTGTTCGACGAATTGGACCGGCATCGTTTCGAGATTGAAAAGGCGTTGGGCGCGGATCGTGTGTATTGGAATCGAGGGAATGACATCAAGCACGCGCGGATCTTTGTTCGCAGTGACGATCTCTCGATCAACAACGAAAGCGATTGGGAGCGAATGGCGGAATATCACT
>JAEDMC010000075.1 GCA_016303225.1 Kiritimatiellia bacterium | reverse complement strand
CCGGTCGAGAAGATCGTGGAGAAGATCGTCGAGAAGCGCGTCGAGGTTCCGGTCGAGAAGATTGTGGAGAAGATCGTAGAGGTCGAACCGCCTCCGCGGACGGAGATTGTTGTCGCGGAAGTCGTCGAGCCCGTCGCCGCCATGCCGCCGCCTAAGGCGCCTGGGGCAGTGTTCAAGGATCTGGGGCGCAGTCAGCTGGCTGCGCTGGAGGCGGCCGCTCGCAACGAGTTGGCCAATGCCAAGCGGAATCGCATGCCTTTTAACCTGTTTGGGAGCAAGCGGAAATGAGTGACGCCAAATGGTATTTGAGGACGCAGGACGAGACCTTTGGTCCGGAAACCCAGGCGAAACTCGTCGAGTGGGCGAGGCTTGGACGCATTCAGCCGGGTCAGGAAGTCTCCGAAGACAACATCTCGTGGACGCGCGTCGAGGACGTCGCGTTCCTTGACATGCGTTTTTCGATCGATCTGGGCGATGGCAATCCGCGCGGACCGTTCAATCGCGCGGCTGCAGAGGCGCTGCTGGCCAGCGGGCGGCTTCCTCGCACGGCCTCGCTCGTTGAGACGCGTGCGCCGTTTGATGTTGAGACGGTTGAGAATGTTGAGACGGTTGAGAAGGTAGTTAAGGTTCCGGTTGAGAAGGTAGTTGAGGTACCGGTCGAGAAGATCGTGGAGAAGATCGTCGAGGTCCCTGTCGAGAAGATCGTTGAGAAGATTGTAGAGAAAACGATTGAGGTTCCGGTTGAGAAGATCGTCGAGAAGATTATTGTCGACGAGACGCGCGTGAAGGAACTCGAGGGTCTGCTAGACGAGGAGCGTCGCCACACGGCTGATCTTCAGGCTCGGTTGGACGAGTCTTCGCGCAAGGCGTCAGATGCGGCGAAAGCTGCGGTCATGAGGGAAAATGCGCTGCGGGCCGAAGTTGCAGCGGCGCAGGACCTTGTCGTGAAGCACGAATCATCGTTGAAGGACGCGGCGAATCGGGAGAACAAGTACATCGAGCAGGTGCAGGCCTTGGAGGATGAACTCCGTCGGTTGCCGCAGGCGGCGAGCGAAGTCGCGGACATTCAGGCGGCGGTCTATTCCATCATTACGGGCGAGGCCGAGGATCTGACGCGCATCATTGATGCGGAAAAGCGTGAGTTTGAGGAACTCAAACAACGTTACACGGCGCGGGCGGACAAGCTGCTCGAGCGCCGGCACGAGCTGTTGAAGCGCTCGGGCTACAACATTGAGGACATGACGCGCAAGGCGCTCCTGAATCGTCCGGAAGATCCGCGCGCAGTCCAGTTGCGTAAGGAGTTCGATGAGTTCCGCCGGGCGCACGATCATCTTGTGCTGGACAAGGACGAGAAGATTCGCGAGCTGAGCGAGCAGCTGCGTCTGAGCAAGGCGGACGGCAAGCGTGCCGAGGCCGGCATGAAGGACGTCACTCAGCTCCGTCATGAGCTCGAACAACTGCACGAGCGTCTGCAGACGCGGGAGAAGGAGCTTTTGGCGGAGCGGCAGCAGAACGAGGAGCTGCGTCAACAGCAGGCCGCTCGGCAGCAGGCGCTGCTCGCGCGTTTGGCGTCCCTTGAGTCTCCTTCGATCGGCACGGTCGGTTCTCTTTCGACGAACCAGAGCCGTGAAGCGCATCAGGTCAAGTTGCCGGGCTGGATGAGCTTCCGTAAATGAACGCGCTCTGTCTGCTGCTTGCGGTCCTCTCGATCTGGGACTATCCGGCGCGCTTCCCGGCGCACGATCGTCTTAGCCGACAGTTTCGCGTTGCGGTTCGGGAAGGCGACACCGCGACGATGGAGGAAACATGCCGTAAGGGCGTGAAGCTCCTGCCGGACGATCCGACCTGGCACTACAACCTCGCCTGTTCGCTGGCGTATTTCGCAAACCGCACGGAGGAGGCCTTTGACGAGCTGGAGACGGCCATCGACCTTGGCTTTCGCGACCGCGCGATGATTGAGAAGGACACGGACCTGAAACGGCTTTCGGCGCTTCCGCGGTACAAGGAGCTTTTGGAGTATGCGGATTTCATGAAGATGCGTCCGCTCCTGACAGGGCCGATGGCCACCGTCGAGGCGACCGGCGTTTTCGGGAAAACCGTTGCCCTGGGCGAGCAGAACCTCAGCTGGGATTTTGAGAGCGGGAGCTTCGTGGCGCGGCTGAAGCTGGTGGCGGGGTCTTCCGGTGGAAACATTGGAGACCTGTACATGAACCGTGACGGACGGCATGCGATGCTGGACGTCACGAACTATCCCGGCATCACGGTCGTCCAGCTCGACGAGGAGGGGCGCAAGCGTCGGATGGACATGAGTTTGCCGAACGTCCTCTTCCCCTATCCGACGTTTGGCAATGCTTCGCTTGCGATCACGCAGGGGCCGTTTCGGCGCTCGTTGCCGCGTGCGCTCATGACGACGGAGGCCACCCAGCTCAACCGGATGGCGAAGTACTATCTCTCCAATCAGACCTGGGTGTTCCCGTCCGTCTTCGACACGGCGCCAGTCGGGACGAACGGCGACCTGTTCGCGTCCATTACGCCCTACTGGCTGACGACGGCCGGACGGAGCTGGTCCGATTTGCCGTATCTCCGTGCGGCCCTGACGGCTTCGCGTTCGCTTGATCCGCAGGTGAAGGCTGCGGTTGTGCGTCGGCAGCTGCTGGCGCCGACCGTGCAGACGCTGATCCGCAAGTCGCTGAAGGGCGTCAGGACGGAAGAGGATTACCTGACGGCGAAGGCGCATCCGACGGCCTTGCCGCCGAACGGCGTTGAGATGTCCCGCCTGACGGCTGCGGCGAAGGCGCTGACGCCCTCGTCCGTTCCTCCGCTCGTGCCGCTTGCCGTTGCCATGACGCCCGTGCGGGAAAAGCCGGTCCACCCCGAGCTCACGTATGCGAGTGCCTTCGCCTGGGCGTTTGTGCTGCGGGCGGAAGAAGAGCGCCGCGAATTCCTCGTGACCGCGCGCGGCGCGAAGGAGTATGCGTTCGTGCAGACGCACGGGAAGGACGTCGACGTGAAGATCGAGCGCGTGCGGCCGGACGCCGCCAAGGTCACGATCGACCGGCGCGGACTCAATCCGACGAACCGCGTGGACATCATGGTCTGCGGGCGCAATCCCGGTACAGGCTGGGGCGCGCCGAGCTACGTGTCCTTCGCCCGGATGAATCCGGGCGATCCCAGTTCCGATCCGGCGCTGACGGTGCTGGATCAGCCGAAGGCCGACGAGCCGGAAAAGAAGAGATGAAGTACGTCCTCGCTCCGCTTGCCGGCTTCACGGATGCGCCGTTTCGCCGGCTCTGCACCGAGGGCGGTGCGGACTTGACCTATACCGAGATGGTGTCCGCCGCCGGACTTGCGCACGGTTCTTCGCCGACGCGCCATCTGATGGAGACGATGCCCGGCGAGGGTCCCGTTTCGCTTCAGCTTTTCGGCGCCACCGAATCCGACCTCGCCTACGCGACCGAATTCGTCAATCGAACGGTCGAACAGTCGAACAGACGAACAATCGTCGAGATCAACCTCAATGCCGGCTGTCCGATGAAGAAGGTGACGCGCGAAGGGGCGGGCGCGAAGCTGATTGAAGAGCCCGAGAAGATCTACCGGCTCTTGAAGGCGATGGTCGGGAATACGACGCTGCCGGTGACGCTGAAGACGCGTCTTGGGCCGCATCCGCAGCGGACCAACGTTTTCGAGATCATCGACGCGGCGGAGCGGGCGGGTGCGAAGGGGCTCGTCGTCCATGCGCGCTACACATCGCAGATGCACGGCGGGCCGACACATCTCGACACGCTTGCGGAGGTGGTGGAACATTCGCACATTCCGGTGACAGGCAACGGATCCGTTGTCGATGCGAAGACGGCTGCGGCGATGGCCGCGACCGGAGTTGACGCGATCATGATCGGCCGCGCGTCGCTCTCCAATCCGGGAATCTTCAATTCGCTCAAGTCGGTCGAACAGTCGAACAATCGGACAATCGAACAATTTCGCCGGCATCTCGCCTATCTGCTGGAGTTTCGCGATCAGCTCGCGGCGAAATATCCGAACGACCACATTCCCTCGCCGGATGCTTTCGCGTCCGTGAAGATGCATGTGCATCTCTTCCGCTACTTCAACGGACGTCCCGGTGCGGCGGAGCTTCGCAAGCGCCTCAACACCGTCCGTACGCTGGACGAAATCGACGAGATCGTCTCGTCGTGCATTTATTTGTTATAATACCCGCGAATGAAGTTTCTTGCATCAGTCGTGATTTCTCTGCTTCTCTTCTCCGTCCAGGCGGCGGAGTGGAAGAACGTCGACGTCGCGCACCATCTTGGCGGACGTAAGGCGAGCGTCGGTTATCTCCAGGGCAAGGTCGTGCTGGTCGTCCAATGGGATGCGAAAGACGCCGGAAGCCAAGAGTTGCTGCAGCGCTTTGAGGAACTGTGGGGGAGCTTCAAGACGAAAGAGCTTGTCGTTCTGGGCGGACCGGTTGGCGGCGGGGCGGCGGTGAAGACGGCGTTGGAAAAGGTCTCCTTCCCGGTTTACGACGGTGCGGGTTTGGCGCTTGGCGAACCTCCACACGAGGGCTTGCCGTTTATCTATGTGGTCGACGAGACGGGCAAGCTCGTCTATTACGGGCAAAGTGACCGCACGGCCGCTCAGGCCGTCGTCTCGGCGCTCACGGACATGGAGTCGCCGCGCTCTGTCAAACAGTGGCGACATTTCCTCGACTACGAGCTGGACCATCTGCCGGCGCATGCCTACAATCGGCTGAACGAGTTCCGCAAGAAGCATCCAGACGATGCCAAGCCCTATCTTGAAAAGGCGCGAGCGCTCGTTAAGCTCGAGCATGTGAAGAAGGTCGCCGATCTCGTCGAGTTTGCGCGTCGTGCGAAGGACGCGCCGAATTTTGGTCCGAAGGAGAAGGCGAAGCGGGAGAAGTATGAGGCGCTCGTCAGGGGTGCCATCGAGTCGTGCGCGCCGCTCAAGACTGTCGCCGATCCGCGGCTCGCGCAGGAAGCGAAGAACGCCCTTGCGGACCTAAAGTGGGCGGAAGCCGCCTTTTAGCATATGAACAACCTAACCGAGATACTGGAAAGGAACGCCCTCGAATGGGGCGATGACGTGGCGTTGGTCGAAATCGACACGCCGGACAACGGAAAGCACAGGACCTGGAAGGAGGCGGATCTCGTCGAGTCCGTTCCAGACAGGGCTTACCGCAAGGAGCTGACGTGGAAGGAGTTCGACGAGAAGGCGAACCGCTTCGCGAACTTCCTCCTCTCGCGCGGCTATAAGAAGGGCGACAAGGTCGCGATCCTGCTCATGAACTGCCTTGAGTGGCTGCCGATTTACTTTGGCGTCCTCAAGGCGGGCTGCATGGCCGTGCCGCTCAACTTCCGCTACACGGCGGACGAGATCAAGTACTGCCTGGACCTGGCGGATGCCGAGGCGCTCGTGTTCGGACC
The DNA here is from genome assembly GCA_016303225.1 of Kiritimatiellia bacterium. Lineage (GTDB taxonomy): Bacteria > Verrucomicrobiota > Kiritimatiellia > RFP12 > UBA1067 > UBA1067. The sequence continues at coordinate 7,264 of JAEDMC010000075.1, read as the reverse complement.
GGAGTTCATCGGCCGCGTCGAACAGATTGCGGACCAGATGCCGAAGGTGAAGGCGCGCCTTTACGTCGGCGAGGACTGTCCGGTCTTCGCGGAGAGCTATTACTCGCTCGTGAAGCTCTGCATCGCGACGTCGCCGGCGATTCCGATGTTCCCGGAGGACGAGGCGGCGATCTACTTCTCGTCGGGGACGACGGGTTTCCCGAAGGCAATCGTCCTGCAGCACCGGTGCCTCATTCACAGCTGCAAAGTCGAGCAGGCGCATCACGGGCAGAAGAAGGAGGACACGTTCCTCTGCATCCCGCCGCTCTACCACACAGGCGCGAAGATGCACTGGTTCGGTTCGTTCCTCGTGGGCGGCAAGTCGGTTCTCCTGAAGGGCGTGAAGCCCGAGTGGATCATCCGCGCGGTCTCCGAGGAACGCTGCACGATCGTGTGGCTGCTGGTCCCCTGGGCGCAGGACATCCTCGACGCGATTGACCGCGGCGATGTGAAGCTTTCGGACTACAAGCTTGACCAGTGGCGGCTTATGCACATCGGCGCACAGCCGGTCCCGCCGTCGCTGATCAAGCGCTGGAAGAAGGTTTTTCCGCATCATGACTATGATACGAACTACGGCCTCAGCGAGTCAACGGGGCCTGGCGCGGTGCATCTCGGTGTCGAGAACATCGAGCATGTCGGCGCCATCGGCATTGCGGGCTATGGCTGGGAGACGAAGATCGTCGGGTCGGACGGCGTCACGCCGGTGAAGCCCGGCGAAGTTGGCGAGCTCGCGCTCAAGGGCCCTGGCGTGATGAAGGAGTACTACAAGAATCCGCAGGCGACGGCGGAGATCAAGAAGGAGCCGGGCTGGCTGCTCACGGGCGACATGGCGGAGGAGAAGGATGGCTTCATCTACCTGGTTGACCGCGCGAAGGACGTGATCATCACCGGCGGCGAGAACCTGTATCCGGTGCAGATCGAAGACTTCATCCGCGCAAACGCCGCGGTGAAGGACGTTGCGGTGATCGGACTTCCCGACGCGCGTCTCGGCGAAATCGCCGCGGCGATCGTTTCGGTGAAGGAGGGGATGTCGCTGACCGAACAGCAGCTCAACGACTTCTGTCTCGGTCTCCCGCGCTACAAGCGTCCGCGCAAGATCATCTTTGCGGACGTGCCGCGCAATCCGACGGGCAAGATTGAAAAACCGAAGCTCCGCAAGATGTACGGCGCCACAGGCCTTGTCGCGAAGCAGAACGAAATCGACGGCTAACCTATTGACGGACGTCACCCAAAAGTGCTACAATTTGTGTGCTTGGACGGAGGAGGCGGGTGCTTTCGAGTTCGGCATAAAAGAAAACAAGGAACAAAGTAAGATGGAAATCTATGTTGGTAACCTCGCGTACGCGACGACCGACGATGGTCTCAAGGCGGCGTTCGCGGCATTCGGCGAAGTTACCGCCGTTCGCGTTGTCACCGATCGCATGACCGGTCGCAGCAAAGGATTCGGCTTCGTCACGATGCCCGACGCCGCTCAGGCGCAGGCTGCGATTGACGCGCTGAACGGACACGAACTCGACGGGCGCACTGTCCGTGTGAACGAGTCGCAGCCCAAGCCGCGCGAAGAGCGTGGCGGTTTCCGCGGTGGCCGTGGCGGCTTCGGCGGCGGTCGCGGCGGCTTCGGCGGCGGCGATCGCGGTCCGCGTCGCGAGACCCGCTGGTAATCGCACCCGATTGCCGGAAATGAGAGAAGCACGGTCTTCGGACCGTGCTTCCTTTTTTTTCGATTGGTGGACCCTCCGGGACTTGAACCCAGGACCAAGGGATTATGAGTCCCCCGCTCTGACCGACTGAGCTAAGGGTCCGGCTTGATGGGGCATATTTTATCACATGCAGTCTTGCTCGTGCAAGCGGCATGGCGTTCATTTGCAGGAGCTGGACCTAGCCTGCTGTGGCGGAGTGATTCTGATCCCGCGTTTTTGATATAATATCGGCTATGAAACTCAGCAAATTTGTCGGCATGGTTTTGCGTACTGCTCGCTCAAGGAACTTGAGGCGCTGATCAGGAGCTGAAGATGCGGGCGTTTCTCAAGTCGGCTTTCGGCAGCGTGATTGCGGTGGTGGTGTTCTTCGCCGTCGTCTCGTTCTTTTCCGTTCGCAGTTCGCGGACGATGATCGTCACGCAGGCGGAGGAGGCCGTGCGGAATCTCGTGAAGACGACGACTGGCAAGATCGACCGTTTGATGTCCGACGTGGAGACGGCGGTCGCGAGTCAGAAGTGGATCATCGGGGAGAAGCTGAGCGATCCGGACTACATGTACAAAATCACGCGCGAGCTGGTGGAGAACAGACCCTACATCGTCGGCAGCTCGGTCGCGTTCAAGCCGAACTACTACAAGTCGAAGGGGCGTTTCTATGCGCCGTACACGTGTCAGGACGCGGACGGTTCGCTCAAGTGCTTTCAGCTCGGCACGGAGGACAACGACTACTTCACCCAGAGCTGGTACGCCGATGCGTTCAAGGCGCGCAAGGCGATCTGGTCCGAGCCCTATTTCGACGAGGGCGGCGCGAAGATCATGATGAGCACGTATTCGATGCCGATCTGTGATTCCGCCACCAACATCTGTGCGATCTTCACGGCGGACCTCTCCCTCGCGCAGCTGATGGACTATGTCGCGCAGATCCGTCCCTACAAGAACTCCTATGTCATCATGAAGGCGGGCGACAAGGTCCTGGTCGGCGGCGAGGAGGAAAAGGCGAAGCGGGCCGGCGCGTACGTCGGCAAGGTGCTCAACATCGTGGATCGGGCTGACAACGGCTGGACGGTCGAAGTCGGCTGTCCGATCGAGGAGATCATGCGCGGTCCTCAGAAGATCATCAACCGCATCATCGTCTTCTCGGCGCTTGGCCTTTGCCTCATCCTCGGCGTCTCGGTCTTCTACACGTCGCGTCTCCAGAAGTCGACGGCGATGCGGGAGCGGATGGCGGGCGAATTCAATACGGCGCGGAACATCCAGTCCGGCATCCTGCCGAAGGACTTTCCGGAAAACGTCTATGCGGTGCTGCGTCCCGCTCGGGAGGTCGGCGGCGATCTCTATGACTTTGTCCGTCGCGGCGACAAGATTTATTTCATCGTCGGCGACGCGTCGGGGAAGGGCGTTCCCGCGGCCCTCTTCTCGTTTATGGCCGAAGCCGCTTTCCAGATGTGCTGTTCGATGAACCTCGATCCCGGCGAGATCTGCGGGCGCATCAACGAGGCGCTGTCGCGCAACAACGAGATGAGCATGTTCGTGACGGCGTTCGTCGGGGCGCTTGACCTCAAGACCGGCGAACTCAAGTTCGGCTGTGCGGGGCACAATCCGCCGGTGATCGTCACGGCCGACGGCAAGGCGTCGTTCCTGACGGTGAAGCGCGGGCCGCCGACGGGCGCGATAAGCGGCATCTTCTATCCGTGCCAGACGGCGCAGATTCCCCGTGGCGCGAAGATCCTCGTCTATACGGACGGCATCACGGAGGCCGAGCGGGTCAACCACGCGCAGTACGGCGAGAGCCGTCTTCTGGAGTTCGCGTCCGCCTGTGGCGAACGCGACGTCCGTTCCACCACGGTCGGGCTCCTGTCGTCCGTCGACTGTTTCGTCGACGGCGCCGAACAGTCCGACGACATCACCATCATGACCGTTGGGATGCCTGCCTGATGCAACGCGTCCGAATCGCCATCGACATGGGCGTCGACTATTTCAGCTGTTTCGGCAATGCGATTCTCCGGCTCTGTCTGATCCGGAACGTCGCAGCCGGCTTTGGAGAAAAGAAATGAGAATCGCACGGAAAGTCCGCAAGCTCGCTCCCTACATTCACGGCGAACAGCCGCGGGGACGTGACGTCATCAAGCTCAACACGAACGAGGCCGCCTACCTGCCGTCCGCGAAGGCGATGGCCGTCCTGAAGAAATTCAACCCCGAGAATCTCCGCCGTTATCCGTCCGCCGAATGCGTCGACCTCTGCGCGGCGCTCGCGAAGCTCCACCGGACGACCCCCGACCGCGTCTTCGTCGGCAACGGGTCGGACGAGATCCTCTCGCTTATGACCGATGCCTACGTCGAGGACGACGAGGCAATCGTCACGCTCGATCCGAGCTACTCGCTCTACAGGACGCTCGCCGACATCCGCGGCGTGAAGTGGCTGGGCTTTTCGTGGGGGGGCTTGAGGCGGAAGACGGGAGGCAAGGCCGCCCTCGCCCTGATCACCAGCCCCAACAACCCGACGGGCGTGCAGATTCCGCCGAAGGAGATTGCCGCGTTTGCGAAGCGCTTTCCGGGCGTCGTCGTCGTCGACGAGGCCTATGTCGACTACGCCGACGTCGACTGCATGGCGCTCGCGACGGCGAAGGCGAACCGCAACATCATCGTGATGCGGACCTTCTCGAAGGCCTATGCGCTCGCCGGTCTGCGCGTCGGCTATTGCGTCGGACCGAAGGACCTCGTCGAGGCCCTCTACAAGATCAAGGACAGCTACAATGTCGACGCGATCGCCCAGGCGGTGGCGCTCGCGGCCATCAAGGATCAGAAGCACCTGAAGGGGCTTGTCGCGAAGGTGCTGAAGACGCGCACGTGGTTCGTCGCCGAACTCGAGAAGCGCGGCTGGGACGTGATGCCGACCCAGGCGAACTTCGTCTTCGCGCGCCCCCCCTGCGCGAAGACGGCGAAGGCGGACGCGAAACGCGTCTTCGAGGGGCTGCGCGAGCGCAAGATCTTCGTCCGCTACTTTTCGGGTCCGAAGACCTGCGACCGCGTGCGGTTTTCGATCGGCACGGACGCGCAGATGCGCCGCGTGCTGAAGGAAGTCGATGCGATTCTCGGATAGGCAAAATTTGGTATAATAAGCGTTGAATGCACTTTCCCAAAGGAGTACAGAACATGCAGATCAACAAGAACCAGGATGGATCCAAGCTGACGCTTGTGCCGATTGGCCGCGTGGACACGATTACGGCCCCGGAGCTCGAAGCGGCTGTGGTGACGGACGGAATCGAGGAGCTCGTCTTTGACCTCGCGCAGGTCGACTATATTTCCTCCGCCGGCCTCCGCGTCCTCCTTTCTGCGCAGAAGCGCATGGCGGGCAAGACGATGAAGATCGCCAATTCCAAGCCGGCCGTCAAGGAAGTCTTCGACATCACGGGCTTCTCCGACATCTTTACCTTCGCGTAAAAGCGGGTCGGAAGATGGAAACGAAGACATTTCCCTGCTCCTCGGAGGGAATGGTCGCCGCACAGGGGTTCCTTGAGTGCCAGTGCGACGAACCCAAGCCGGCGATCATCCTCGACGAGATCGTCTCGAACATCGTCCGCTGTTCGGGCGCGAGCAGTTTCTCAATCGGCGTCGAGCGCTCGGACGCTGGGATGACGATGGTTTTCTCCGACGACGGCCAGGCGTTCGATCCGACGTGCGAGGTCGCGACGCCGGACGTGTCCGCCGGGCTTGAGGACCGGGGCGTTGGCGGGCTCGGCATCTTCATGGTCAAGAAGATGTCCAAGTCCCTCTCCTATCGCCGTGAAGACGACAAAAACATTTTGACGATTTTGATGTGAGGTAATTGAAAATGATTCTGCTCAAAGGCTCGGATGCTTATTCTCCGTTTCGCATGGATGCTCTGAAGGAGGCGATTGCGAAGCTTGATCCCGAACTCGGACCCATTTCGCTTGACGCGAAGTGGGTCTATGCCATTCAGACGAACGGCGAGTCGTTTGATCCCGAGGAGCTGAAGCGCGCGGCGACGCTCCTCAACGCCGACGGCGTCTGCGACCGGGCCGACTTCTTTGTCACGCCCCGCAAAGGCACGATTTCCCCGTGGAGCTCGAAGGCGACCGACATCTTCCGCAACTGCGGGTTGAAGTCGATTTTGCGCGTCGAGAGGGGAATACGGTTTCTGGTTCCGGGTCTCAGGTCTCAGGTCTCAGGGGCGGATCAGGCGCCGTATGAAGACGGGTCGGAGGATGCCGAGCAGGTGGCGGCGTTCGCTGCGCCGAAGTGGGCGGCGGCGCTGTATGACAAGATGACGGAGGGCGTCTACGGGCAGATCGACGACCTCTTTGACGTGGACGATCCGCGGCCGGGCCGCACCTATGACGTCCTGACGAAGGGCGTCGAGGCGATCCGCGAGGCGAACGTCGAGATTGGCCTTGCGATTTCCGAGCCGGAGATGAAATATCTCGCCGAGAGCTTCAAGAAGGCGGGACGCAACCCGACCGACACCGAGCTCGTCATGTTCGGACAAGTCAACTCCGAGCACTGCCGTCACAAGATCTTCGGCGCGGAGTTCATCATCAACGGGAAGAAGCAGAAGGATTCGCTCTTCGGGATGATCAAGAACACCCACAAGAAGCGTCCGCAGGATACGCTTTCCGCCTACAAGGACAACTCGGCGGTCGTCGCGGGCTTCAAGACGGACATTTTCGCCATCGACCCGAAGGACAACAGCTATTCGTTCAAGAAGGACCAGCTCGACCAGCTCATGAAGGTCGAGACGCACAACCATCCGACCGCGATCTCCCCGTTCCCGGGCGCGGCGACGGGCGTTGGCGGCGAAATCCGCGACGAGGCGGCGACCGGACAGGGCTCGCGCACGGTCGCGGGCCTCTGCGGCTTCATGGTCTCGAACCTGCACATCCCGGGCTATCCGCAGCCGTGGGAGCGCGTTTACGCCGACTTCCCGACGCGTCTCGCGACGCCGCTCCAGATCATGATCGACGGACCGATCGGCGGCGCGGCGTTCGGCAACGAGTTCGGGCGTCCCCAGCTCTGCGGCTTCTTCCGCACCTATGAGGGACTGGTCGCGGGCGAACTCCGCGGCTACCACAAGCCGATCATGCTCGCGGGCGGCATGGGCGTCATCCGCCGCAGCCAGGTGCAGAAGAAGGACGTCAAGGTCGGCGCGCTGATCGTCCAGATCGGCGGCCCCGCCATGCGCATTGGCCTCGGCGGCGGCGCGGCCTCTTCGATGATGACCGGCACCAACTCCGAAGCCCTCGACTTCAACTCCGTCCAGCGCGGCAACGCGGAGATGCAGCGCCGCTGCCAGGGCGTCATCGACGCCTGCTCGTATCTCGGCAAGGCCAACCCGATCATGTCCATCCACGACATCGGCGCGGGCGGACTCTCCAACGGCTGCCCCGAGCTGGTCGAGGCGACGGGCGGACGCTTCGAGCTCCGCGAGGTACACAACGAGGAGCGGTCGATGAATCCGATGGAGATCTGGTGCTGCGAGGCGCAGGAGCGCTATGTGCTCGCGCTCAAGC
>JAEDMC010000278.1 GCA_016303225.1 Kiritimatiellia bacterium | reverse complement strand
AGTCTGAAATCGGCCGGATGTCAGAATCAATTGCTCTCGTTGCTGTCATCTTCGTTTCCCTTTTCTTATGATTAGTATTTTATCATAATTACGATATACGATGCAACTGGAGTTGTAGTCGGGCGCTCAATGCCGCGAAGCGGTGTTGAGTGACCGACTACAGCATTTGGGCATCTGGGCGATTGAGCATCTGGGCCTTCAGGCGGTGCTTTGCAACGAGAATCAGCACCAGGATCACGGCAAAGCCGAGGTTCTCGAAGAGGACCTGCCAGTGGTCCGTGCCGAGCAGGTTCGGGAGTCCGCCGACGAAGCACTTGGAGAGCTCCATGACCGCACCACAGAAGAGCGTGTCAGCCAAGAGATAGGCAGTAAGGGCGTGCTGTCCGAAGAGGATGAAAAGCCCCATGCCGCGGCGACGGCCCCAGACGTCCGTGAGGAAGTAGAGCGCCGCGAGCGACAGGCAGCACCAGCCCATCGCCTGGGCGGTGAACGTCAGCGAGTAGATGTGCTTGATGGACGGGATGACCGGATAGAGCGCCCAGCCGAGCGCGAGCAGGACGGCGCCGAGCGCCAGGAGTTCAAGCCCCTTGCGCGTCTTCTCCTTCGCCGCGGTCAGGATCTCCGTCGAGATCATGCCGCAAAGCGTCATCACGCCGAACATCGGAATCGTCGCGAACCACGTGTAGCCGGGATCGCGATGGGCGATCACGTTGCTGCCCGCCGGCAGGATCGCGCCGAGAATCGCCTTCTCGACCCGCCACGCGAGATTGCCGTCCTGCGTGTAGTCGCCGCAGATCGCCAGCGGCACGGCGTAGACGAGCGCCAGCACGACGGGAACCGACCAGCGCACCTTCCGGTTGGGTATCAACATCACCAGCGCCGCGATCACATAGCCGACGGCAATCGTCTGCAACGTGTTGTTGAACGGAGCGATCTCCTTCCAGTCATAGGAGAGGAGATGCCCCTGCGCGACCATGCCGAGCACCCAGAGAAGCACGAAGCGGTAGAGGAGATGCTTCCAAAACGCCGCCGTCGGACGCCCGTCCTTCAGCCGGCGTCCAAGCGCGAAGGGAACCGCCGCACCGCACATGAAGATGAACATCGGCATAATGAGGTCCCACAGGCCGAACGCGCCCCAGACATGGGTGAAATTCCGACTTACCCAATGCGGAAACGGACCCCACAAAGCGTTGACCGCGATCCAGATCGGACCGCCCACGGACAGCAGGAACATGTCCAGCCCACGCAGCAGGTCCAGTGAAAACAACCTTTCGTTCTTTTTCTCTTCCATTTGCTCGGTCCTCCTTCGATTCCTACAGACACATTTTGAGCCCCGGAACCGTGGCGACCGTCGCGTCAAACCGCGCCATCTCCTCCCGGTCCTTCAGCCGCACTGACAGCGCGAACGCGATGTACTTTCCGCCCGCGGACGCCCGACTCTCCGTAACCGATTCGACCAGGTCGAAACCGGCGAACGCGGCCTTCGTCGCCGCATCGTCCCTTTTCGCAGCCTCGACGATCAGCCGCTGATGCGCCACCACGGGAAACTTCAACTCGACATCAGACATAAGCTCACCTCTTCACCCGCACACCTTTCGGCGCGTCGACCTCGACCTTCAGCGTGCCGTCGGGATTCTCGTCGACGCGCCTCAGCCCGCCCCCCCACCGCACACGCGATCTGAAGCGCTCCGCAAAAAGATTTCAATGCCATATAAGCGGTATTATAGCAAAATCGGCGAAGCCTCGTAGTCGGGCGCTCAATGCCGCGAAGCGGTGTTGAGCGCCCGACTACACCGACCTTTGAGTTTTGGTACGCGGTTAATCAAGGACGAAACAGGTCGTCGATGGTCACTTCGGACTGGACGATGCCTGAACGTTCGTTTCTCCTGACTCCGTCAACCGTCACCATCGTCAGATGAACCGACGACCTTATTCCCGTCTCCTCCTTGAAGAGGGCTATCTTGTTCCGCAAGTCTTTCTCATAGCCTGCACCGATTGCAAACGGTGCCGATGTGAACTTCATCTCGCAAAGGTTGACGACCTTGTCTTTCCGATCGATCACCATGTCCACCTGCGCGCCACCCGGCCTTTTCGCACTTCTCCACGCCGCTGTATTGGTTTGAACGCCACCTATGCGAAGCGCCTCCTTGATCTGCCGCTCGTGCCACAGGCAGACACGCTCAAACGCCAGGCCCTCCCATCCATGACGTTCACTCGAATCGACGGATGACAACCAGAATCCGTCATGCGAATTCTCCGGATTTCGCATGAAGCGAAAGTAAAAGAGCGTAAAGTTGTCAACCAGCTGGTAAACCGTGCCCTTCTTCCGCCGCTCGAACGGACGATACGATCGAATGAATCCACTGAGCTCCAGATCCTGCAAGCAATTCGTCAGCCGGCCGCAATTCTCGACGCCCAGGGCCCGAACCATGTCCTCGCGCGTCATGCCGATTTGCCGAGTTCCGAGCGCCGTGACAATGCGCAGATAG
>JAEDMC010000277.1 GCA_016303225.1 Kiritimatiellia bacterium | reverse complement strand
CCCGCGTCTCCCTTGAGCCCAGCTCCTCCTCGGTCACCCACGGCCTGACGCCCTCAAACTCGTACATCTTCGCATGGCACAACTGCTGCGTCGAGCGCTCTGCGACGAACCGCGTCGATGCCTCGATCGAGCTCTTCCGCTCCGGCGCGGTTGCGATTACAACGACGCCGACCAACGGACTACCCACTACCATCTACCAACTACCAACTTTACCGGAGGGCTGGATCGGAGTCGGCCAGGACGAGGCGTGGATCCGAGCGACTTTCCCCGACGAGGCGGACCACATCCTCGCGATGGGCTATGAGAACTGGCTTCTCAACGAGTATGTCGGCATCGACGAGGAGAACGGACATTACATGACGAGCGTGACGATCGCCGCACTGCCCGCCGACGGTTCGCCGTGCTACCTCGTCTGCGGACCCTACCGCGTGAATGTCGTCGAGCCTGGAGTCTGCCGCTTTCCGCTCAATGTCTTCGAGACCTACGAGGCGCGAACCTACCCGACGGCCATTCCGCTGTCCTTCGAGCATGACGACGGCTACCGCGGCGAAGGTGTGTCGTTTGAGATTGTCGACCGCAGTCCGACCACGCCGCGTCTCCGGCTCCTCTTGTCCGCCCCGCGACCGACATACGACTACTGGTGGTCGCTTGACGCGCTCCTGGCCGTTTCTCCCCAGCACATTCCCCTTGATCGGGCAAACGGTGCGGAACTGCAGGTGTTCTGGAATGTCGCGGACTATGCGATAGACTCAATCGCAGGGGCGGCGGGGCTGATTTATAATGTCATAACTCATTCGCGGGTGAGGATTGAAGAGGCCAGGCAGAAGGGCTGGTACGAGGTTACGGCAAACGACTATGAAAAGTACAAGAGCGGTTACTTCGAAATCACCGATCCGATCGCGACGAACGACGTCACCGTGGTCACCAATCGCGTCGACGCGTGGATCTTCCGCGGCGATTCGTGGCACGAGGAGATGACGAACGGCAACCGGATGATCAGCCACCTGACGGCGGTGACGCAGGGCGGTTCGACGACTGAGGTGGCCGAAACGATGAACCTGCAGCTGCTCCCCGGCGAATCCGCCTATGTCGCCGTCTTCATGGCGACTACGGAAACAGACGGAATCCCGCCTTATGACGACCGCGTCAGTTGGACGGTGACGTCGAACACCGGCGTTGCCCTGACGGGTGGAGGCTCTGTCTTGGGAAGGCTTGGCGATCTTTGCGGCGCAAGGTCGTGGCTTAACCGGCTGTATGGCGTCAAATACGACCCTCTGTTCGTGGAGGGCATGCGGTTTGATGCGCCGCAGGAGGGTCGGCTCACGCTTCACATGATGACGACGGCGCAAAATGCCGACGATGGATTGCGCGAGACGTGCGTGCAGATCGTCGTCTACCCGATCGACGCGAACGGCGAGATCATAGGGTGGCCGACTTGGTTGCCGTAACCATCAGCCGTTTTGCTCTAACGCTGCCGCCTGCCCACAAGCGTAGCGCGTGGGTGGGCGGGGCGGGTGAAATATTGGTATAATGTTAACCATGAAATCTTGGGGAGATTTGCAGGGCGGCGGCGATGAAATGGTGAAACGAATATGAAGGTGAGGCATAATGAAGATGATGCATAACGTTAATACGTGTTTGAGTTTCATTTTGATTTGCGTGGCGTTTCCGGCGATATGCGCGGGGAGCGGCAAATCGTGCGGTTCTGAACGCCCTGTCGAGGGCGGGAGTGCGGTTAACCGTGAGTTGATGATGAACATTTTGACGAACAGGGTGATTTGCAGTCGCGGCCTTTCCAATGGGAAAGGGTGGCTCAGACGCGGAAGAGAAGAATCGGGTGCTTCCGAACAGGATGTTCTCGCGGGACTGTCTGCGGTAATTCGCAATATGATTACCTCGCCGGACAACACTTTGGCTGCGGCCAAATGCGTCACCGGGATAAAGGTGTATTCGGAAGTCGCACACGGAAAAGACCTGCTGTTTTTGCGAGATGTCTCAATCGGGGGTACGAACGAGTGCTCCAGGACTGCGGCGTCGTGCTTCATCCATGCGGCAGAAAGGCAAGAAGGGGTGGCATTTGCGCGGCAGATGTTTTCCAGCAAGGATGTTGATCCGAAGATGCGCGCCCGCATCTGGTCGGCGTTGAATTACGTTGCCATTGACGACCGCCGCCCGGATACGCTGAAGCTGATGCAGGAGTTGGCTGAGGAAAGGCGGAGGGAGCCGAAAGACGCCGAGAATGCCGAAACGCTGTCTTTGGCGATTCGGAAAGGCAATCAGGTGTTCGCTGAACGGATCGAGCGTTCCGAGCGCGCGACCCGCATGAGAAAGAAACTGATGGGGAATTGAGAATGAAGACGGTCGTTCTCATGGGTTGTGTTCTTTTTGCCTGTTGCTGTATGGCAAGGCCAATTGATATTGATGCGTGTATCGTTGGAGATCCGAATTCGGCCGGCAGCGCTTTCAACGAAACGGTGATCTCAAATTCGCTCGTTG
>JAEDMC010000276.1 GCA_016303225.1 Kiritimatiellia bacterium | reverse complement strand
TTTCACAGAGGTTGGAGTTGCGCTCGACTATTCAGCTAACTGGCAAACTCGGGAAGGCACGAATAGCCAGAATTTGGCTGTTCGTGCCTTTGTCGTCTTGTTGTCCTGGTGGAGCTTGTGATATAATGCGCACTGAAAAACCGAAAGTGAGGATGGCGATATGTTTCTGGGGCGCGAAAAAGAACTTGAATCGTTGAAGCGGCTGCTGGACAAGCAGGTCTCTTCCCTGGTGGCGTGCCGCGGGCGTCGGCGAATTGGCAAGTCGACGCTTTTCAGGGAGTTTGCAAAGCGTGAGAAGCTTGGATTCATCAGTATTGAAGGACTTGGTCCGCGCAAGGGGCAGACCAATGCCGATCAGCTGAAGAACTTCGGTGTTCGCCTGTCCGAGCAGACACGGGGACGACTTGTGATTCCCCAAACATGGTCAGAGGCCTTTGATCTTCTAGCAAGGCGAATCCCCAAGCGCGGACGCCAACTTGTGCTGCTGGACGAGATTTCGTGGATGGGCAAGCATGATCCCGATTTCGCCGGTTACCTGAAAAACGGGTGGGATGATGCGCTGAAACATCATGATAATCTGATTCTGGTCGTCTGTGGTTCCGTCTCCTCTTGGGTTAAGCGGAACCTGTTGGATTCGGCAACATTCGGCGGACGCTTTTCCCGCGACCTTGTCCTGAAGGAACTTCCGCTCAGGCAGTGTGCGGAGTTCTGGCGCGATCGGCGGGAAGATCTCGCAAGTCGCGAACTGCTTGATGTCCTTTCCGTGACGGGCGGAGTGCCGCGATATCTTGAAGAAGTCGATCCGTCGTTGTCGGCGGCGGAGAATATTCGGCTGATGTGCTTTACGTCTGACGGGCCTCTGTTCAAGGACTTCTCGGCCATGTTTAGCGAGGTCTTTGGGGAGACGTCGGTCATGAAGGGGGATGTTTTGCGTACGCTCGCGGATGGGGCGAAAACTTTGAATGAAATCGCCCAATCGCTCGGTGTGGAACGTGGCGGCAGTCTGGGGGGCGTTCTGGATGAACTTTCCGAGGCAGGCTTTGTCGCGAAGGATACGGTGTTGAATCCCAGGACCTGGGTGCAGTCGCGAATCTCGTACTATCGGCTTTGCGACAATTACGCGCGATTCTATCTTAAATTCATCGAGCCACATGTTGATGCAATCAGGGGTGGACGCTTTGAGTTCGAGACGCTCGCCGAGCTTCCCGGTTGGCAAACGGTGATGGGGCTTCAGTTTGAAAATCTTGTGCTGAACCGGGTGATGGATTTTCGGGAGCAGTTGCATTTGAACGGCCTGTCGATCCGCAGCGCGGCACCTTATCGAGTCAACGGAAAGAATGGCGTTCAGGTTGACCTGCTGATCCAGTCTGATGAAGTCATGTGCGTTGTCGAGGTCAAACGGCGCAAGCAGATTAAGACGGAGATCGTCGATGAAGTCAAGGAGAAGATTCGGAAGATTCGGCATCCCAAGTCGATTTCCGTTCGGAAGGCGCTTGTTTTCGATGGTGAGCTTCCTGTTTCCGTCCGTCGAAGCGGCTATTTTGACGCAATTGTCGATGTGGGGCAGATGATCAGGGGTTGACTGCGGAAAATGAAGATAAAGCACCTCCGTATTGGAATCGTCGGCGCCGGGGCCATGCTCAAGTACCACACCGCCGGGTTTCGCTCGGCGGGCGGCGAAGTCGTGGCGTTGATGGCCGCGCACCGCGAATCCGCCGAGTCCGCGGCGCGGGCCTTTGGCATCCCGCGGGTCTGCGATTCTCTGGACGAGATGCTGGCGCTGCCCGATCTGGACGCGGTCAGCATCATCGCGCCGAACCGCTTCCACGCGCCCATGACGCTGGCCGCGCTCAAGGCCGGCAAGCATGTCTTCTGCGAGAAGCCACCGGCGATAACTGCCCGGGACGCGACGAAGATGGCTGCCGCTGCTGCACGTGCTGGTCGACTGTTGATGTTCAACTTCTGCAATCGGGCGCGTCCCGAATCGATTGTCCTCAAGCGGGCGATCGATGCAGGGACGGTGGGTCACATCAATTCCGCCCAGGCCTGGTGGATCCGCCGCGCAGGTATTCCCGGCTATGGCGGCTGGTTCACGACGCGTAGCCTCTCCGGCGGAGGTCCCGTCATCGATCTCCTGCATGCGGCGGACCTGGCGCTGCACTTCATGGGATTCCCCGAGGCGGACTGGGTCCTGGCGCGGACGTTCGACGATTTCATCCACGATCCGCGTTTTCGTGGACCGCATCCCTCGCCCGTCCATCCAGACGGAATCTGCGATGTCGAGGCCGCGGCCCACGCGCTGGTGACCTTCAAGGACGGCTCCGTCATCAATCTGCGGACCTCCTGGGCGGAGATGAACCGCAAGCAGGAGGTCTCCGTGACCTTTCAGGGCACGAAAGCCGGTGGTCGGATGTGCCGGACGTTCGAGCTGGATGGCATCGACAGGACCTCGAAGGACACGGCCGAACTCTATTTGACGGACGCGAAGGGGCGCAATCGCGACCGTGTGCTCAAAATC
>JAEDMC010000275.1 GCA_016303225.1 Kiritimatiellia bacterium | reverse complement strand
CCGAGGTGTCGAAGACCGGCGTCACCGTGGCGATGAAGAACCGTGCGACGGCGAGTGCGAGAAGGACTGTCAGAATCGGGTGTTTGCGCATACCCGACAGTCTACTAAACGGACGTGGTGGGAACCTTGCGCGAACATTGCCATTTGGCAAGGAAGCCTAGATTGACTTGGGGTGGTTGATGATAGGGGGCAGAGAAGAGGAGTGCCCACGCCTGGTACATGCGACGATTTGACTCTTCATTTTCACTTTCTCCCTGTCTTTAGAGGTTGACGGTTGGAACAAGATCAGAACTTCCACGAGAGCTCGCAGCGCCCGAACAGCGCCGGGCCGTCGGAGCCGTCGGCGAAGTAGTCGCCTTTCTCGAAATATTCGCCCTGCAGGACGAAACGGGTGTCCTTGAGCCATTCGCAGCCGGTGAGCGCGTCGAGCTTCGTCTCGCATTTCACCTGCGCGTAGAAGCCTCGGTAGTTGCCGTATTCCCCGTCGTCCGGGCGCGATTCCGACACCGGCGCGAACAGCGGGCCGAGCTGGCTCTTGACCGACGTGGCCTCGCCGACGGCGCAACCGGCGGCGAGGTGCGGATAGATCAGGTTGTACAGTGGAATTTTAACCTAAAAACGGCAGGCGCTTCACGATCCTCTCGGAGCCTGGCGAGCGATCGACGGGCATGAGTCAGCGCCAAACTAAATCACCGTGCCGGGGCCCGAGATGTGCCGCAGCGCACCTTCAGGATGCGGCGGCTCACTTGCCGCCGGCGAGCGTTTCGGCGATATTGAGGTAGTAGGCTCGGATGCGCTCATAGGCGTTCAGGATGTCGAGCTCGACCAACACGCGGATCGGCGAATTGGGATCGTTCGGTCCCACGCGGTTGAGCTGCCGCTGTCGGCTTGTGCGGACTAGCTCGTGCAGGGCCTTCGACTCGGCTTGAACCGCGGCAAGGTCGAAGGCCTGCCGCGGCGACTTCACCAGCGACGAGATCCATTCGGCGAACGTCACCGTGCGGTCATGGACATCCAGGAGAACGCCAAGCGACGATTCGGAAAAATCCTGCCCGCCCTTCCGCAGTCGCCGCGTCACCTTAAGGACCGTCGCCGCCTCGTCGGAAACCGACTCGAGCTCGTCCGTGAGACGCAGGAGGCGTCGCGCCCGCTCGGCGACTTCGACAGGCACGCGCTTGACCATGATCTTGCCGAGAAATTCCGTCACTTCGCGCTGCACGTTGTCCAGGACGTCCTCGCGATGGGCGATGTGATCCTCGAGCTTCTGATCCGCCTCGCCCGTCAGCACCTTGCGGACACCCGTCAGGAGCTCAAGGTCGCTCTCCTTCATGAAGTCGACCTCGAGAAGCGCCTGATCGCAGGCAATCACCGGTGCAATGTGAGCGGACGCGTTCAGCGAGCTCAAATGCGGCTTCTCCGCGGCATCGGCGGGGATGATCCGGGCGACAAGCCGTGCAAACGGCGTGACGAACGGGAGAATGCACGCCGTGGTGATGAGGTTGAAAAGCGTATGGATCGCCGCCATCGGCGCCGCGACATTCGGATACGTCGTCACGCCGTTCGCCACCACCGCGTCAGCGTAGTTCGGGAAGAACGACGTCGCAAACGGCAGGATCACCGGCACGAAGAACGGAATGATGACGATCGTTCCCGCGACGTTGAAGAGCGTGTGGGCGAGCGCCGTCTGCCGCGCAAGGGCCGAGCCGTTGAACGCCGCGAGCCACGCGGTCGCAGTCGTGCCGATGTTCATGCCGAACACCGTCGCCGCCGCCGCCTCGAAGCTCAGGAGCCCCTGCTGCGCCAGCGTCATCGCAATCGCCGTCGTCGCCGCCGAGGACTGGACGACCGCCGTGAAGACGAACGAGACCAGGACGCACTTGAAGAGCCCCCACGCCGAAGTCGCGTCCAGCGACCGGAACGTCTCGACGACTGCCGGCATCGAGCGGACCGGCTCCATGCCCTCCTTCATCCAGTAGAGCCCCATGAAGATGAAGCCGAGCCCCATCAGCGCAAGGCCCGTGTCCCGCACGCGCTCGCGGCGCATGAAGAAGTAGAAGCCGGCGCCCAGGAGTACCGCGAAAAGCCCCAGCATCTTCACGTCAGGCGCGAAGGCAATGAGCCAGGCGGTCGCGGTCGTGCCGATGTTCGAGCCAATGATGACGTTGATCGCCTGCGTCAGGTTGAGGAGCCCGGATGAGACGAACCCGACGGCCATCACCGTGATGATTGACGAGGACTGCACGATCACAGTGGAGACAAGCCCCGTCCCGACGCCGGCCAGGCGATGCGTCGTCGCCAGCGACATGAATTTTCGAAGCCCCGAACCGCTGATGGCCTGCAATCCCTCCGAAAGGTGCTTCATGCCCAGGAGGAACATCCCAAGTCCGCCGCCGACCATCAAAAACATCGACACTGCGTCATTCATATGCAATATATTCTACACCCCCTCTGTTAGGATTGTGTGAGGAACGATTTTCTCACCCAAACCCGTCGGGAAAATGAGATAATATGTGACAACCTATGGAC
>JAEDMC010000074.1 GCA_016303225.1 Kiritimatiellia bacterium | reverse complement strand
CCGCATTCCGTGAAGATGGACGGGCATGAGTCAGCGCCAAACTAAATCACCGTGATGTGCGACGCGAGACCGTCGGCGGCAATCAGGATCGGGAGGAGCGGCGTCTTCTCGCCCGCGAGAGTGAAGCTGCCGCGGGCTTCAGGGCTGTCAGAAAGGTCGAACGCGCCCATATGCCAGCGGATCGCCAGCATCTCCTCGTCGGTCAGCTCCAGCCCCCAGCGAAGAAGCCGCATCACGGACTTCTCGCCGTGTCCCATCGGGAAGTCGGAATAGTCGACGCCGTAGGTCTTGTACTTCTCCCACTTGCCGTCCTTGTCCTTCCGGAACTTCTCGACCTCCTTGTAGACCTCGGCCTTGCAGACATCGTGCAGAAGCGCCGTAATCGCAATCGACTCGACCGGCACCTTCGGCTCTATCGCAGGGCACATCTTGACCTCGACCTCCCGGAGGACACGCGCCTGGTCATAGACGTTCAGCGAATGCTTGAGAAGCCCCCCAGGCTCGCTCCCGTGAAAGCGCGTCGACGCCGGCGCGGCGAAGAATCCGAGCTCCTCCAGCCCAGCCAGGACCTTATCGACCCCCAGACGGCCCGTCGCCTTCAGGATCTCGCAAAACCTCTCTTTGTCTGTCATCTCTCGCTCCTCCTTTCGTGAACGGCCCGGAGGTCCGTCCCTACCAATGATAACGCCCTCTCCGCGGCAAACTTACGCACAGAGCTTGCGGAAAACCAGAGATCTCTTCATCTGCCTTACCCCTTCAATCCGAACAATTCCTCTACGGATATCAGGAAATCGAAGTATCTGGACGCCGGAACGGATGCGACAAGATCGCCGTCATAGACGAGCGCAGTCCGAACGGACTGCCGATGATCGTACTTGAGCGACTTGACCTTGTCCTCCACTTCAGAGATAATCGAATGGTCGATTTCCTTGCACCTCTTGATCTCAACCACGAAAAGCGTCCGCTCGGTCTGGATCAGAAGATCAATCTGGCATCCCTTCCGACGCTTCGTCCCCTTCTGCACGTGCGGGGCAGCCGAAAGAACGAGCGACCGGCCAAGGCCCAGCATCGGAAAGAGTTTTTGCACATGGTTCAGGACCAGGTTCTCAAACTGAAGGCCCAGCCGAACATGCCATCCCTCAAGTTGCTCCAACGACGTGAAATCAAAAAGTCCGTTCTCAATCGCGGCTTTCCGCGGCTCAACATAATGCAGATAGAAGCGGACGTAGTTGTCCCTGATTCGATACCGCACCTCCCTGACGGGCTTCCCTGTCTGCGGATTGAGTCCACCATCGCCGGATACAAAGCCGGCCAGCTGAAGATCGCGAAGTACCTTGGTGTAATTTCCACTTGATTCGCCACCCTCGCTCTCGGCGAGTTCCGCAGCCGTCTTCGGCCCAGACATCAAAAGCCGCAGGATCGATCCTCGGCTCTTCACCCGTTGCCCGAACACGCTCGCGAACATGTCGTCGAACTCCTTGAACAGGAATCCGCGCGGGAGAAAGCACAACTTTCGGATGTTCTCGTCCGCCGTCAGCTCAGGTCGGACTTCCTCGACATATTTCGGCACGCCGCCGGTCAGGGACAACAGATCGATCTTCTCGCGAACGGACAAACGATCTGCCGAAGGTCCCCACATCTTCACGCAATCGCACGGAGGCAGCTCCTTGAGCTCCAAATCCATTGATCTGCGCCCGACGAAACCCGTATTGTCGAGGATATTTTCGGCAATCCACGATGAAACGCTTCCGCAAAGCACGAGGATCAGATTTGGATGCTTTTTGAACTTCCTGTCCCATGCTTCCTTCAGGTAGCCGGGGAAATCGGCATTATACCCGCCAAGCCAGGAGATCTCATCAAGCAGGACAACGATTCTTCCCCGCTCCGGCAACGCCTCTTCGAGCGCGGCAAACGCCAGCGACCAAGTCGTCGATTTCCCGACCTCGTGCCCCGAGAACTCGGCGACTTTCTCGCAGAAATGCCGACGCTGGGCGTCATCATCAAGACCTTTTCGCGGAGCCAGTCCCTCAATGGCCAGAAAATGGTCAGCCGTCAATAGCAAAAATATCGGCTAAATGACATTCATACATTTAGGCGATAATTAAATCAGAAACTCAGTCCACAAAACATCGGCTAAACAGCATTTTTCAACTTAACCGATATTTTTGTCAAATGTTCTCGCAGAGAATCGCCCCGCAACCCTTAGGTTCGAAGCCTGATGCTCTGTCCAGTTGCGCTACAGCCCTAACAAGGGGAGTATCATACCAAATGTCTCAAGCCCGCCGGAAACGATCACTGAGACTTTTCAGTCACCTTGCCGACGAAGGTCGTAAAGTCCTTAACCGGGCCGTAGTAGTCGAAGTCCGCCGTCGTGGACGCTCCAAGTGCGGCAAAGTGCTTCTTTCCGCAGAGGATCTTTGCGCCCTGCTCCTCCGGCACTTCATTGAAGAGATTCGTGCCCTTCGTCTCGACAACAAAGTACAGCTTCTTCTCACCTTCCCGCTCGATGACAACCGCCCAGTCCGGATTGTAAGAGCCGAGCGGAGTCGGGATCTTGAACCAGTCGGGCAACTTTACGAAGAGTTTGACGTCGGGACTGTTCTCAAGCTCGATCGCAAAATTCCGCTCGACTTCCGGCGAGTCGTAGATTGCGTAGTCGTACAGCCCCTTGTTGGGTGTCGCGACCATATTGGACTTTGCTTCATCATCCGGATCAAAGTATCCAAACAGCTCATCCTTGTCAAAGAGTTCCTGAGCCCAGACACTCGTCTCGCCAAGCCTAAGATATTTGATGCCGTCCACCAGCGTCCGCGCCATGACCTTGCGAATGATCCGCACCGTTCCGTCAATGAACATCTGCGGATTCTTTTTGAAGTCTTCGAGTCGCCCCGATTTAATCAGGATGTCCACCAGCGTCTTGCGCGTCAGGTTTGTCTCGTTCTGCAGGTATCCGATGACATCCGGATAGTCGAAGTCAGAATACGTGAACGCCTTCGGGACGCCGTCTCCACCCTTGATGACGACACCGGCCTCAGTCACCTCGACCCGCCCCTTGCCGTAAATGTACTTCGGGTATTCGACAATCAGGCAGGACTCGTCCTTCATCAACTTGACGCACTTGGCGACAAGTTCGTCCGAGTCGAATTCGACGCGATAGACCGTCTTGTACTTGATCTTGTCCCAAAGCGCCTTGAACTCCGGCGAGAGGATGCGCTCTTTCTTCAGCGTCAGCCGTTTCTTCTGATCCTTGTTCTTGATGTTGAGCGAACCGCAAATCTTCCTGAGAACCTCTGAGATCTCCGCCTTATGCGGAGCGTAGTCAGCCGGCAACTTCAGCGCGTCAGCCTTCAGGGCGGCCTTCAATCCGTCGGTCACGCGTCCCGTTGGCGTGACATAGCCCTCGGCCCTGAGCGCAGAGACGACGGCTTCGGACTTCTCCGCGCCGAAATAGCCCGTTGTGCCGTCCTCGGGATTCAAGACGACCATGTTCGCAAACGAATGGGGCTGAACGACATTGAACTTGATGCCCTCTTCCTCCTCGATCTCGCGCTGGAGATTCTCCGAGAACGACGCAAACGACTCGTTGGCCATCACCGTGAGCGTGTTGACCTCGAAGCCCTGTACGCGTTCGCCGTCCTGGTTCACGCAGATGCGAAGTCCCCGTCCGATCATTTGCCGCCGACGGAGGTCGGCCGCGACCTCGTTGAGCGTGCAGATCTGGAAGACGTTCGGATTGTCCCAACCCTCCTTTAACGCCGAATGGGAGAAGATGAACTTGACGGGCGAATCGAACGATAGGAGCAGCGTCTTGTTCTTCATGATGAGCTCGTATCCGCGCTCCGCCTCGGCACGCCCCCTCTCATTCCCCTCCTCGGGATTCTTCATCTGGCCCGTCTTCTTGTCAATGGAGAAATATCCGTCATGAACCTTTTCGGGCAGCGTCTCCGTATCGACATCATTGAAAAGCGTGCGGTACTTCGACCTCTTGATCTCACGGGCGTAGATCTCCTCGAACCACTGCGCGTACTTGCCTTTCAAGGCGTTGCCGTCGTTGTCATAGACACGGTAGTTCTCAACCCGATCCAAGAAGAAGAGCGACAGCACCTTGATGCCCCTGCCCTTCAGCGCCAGCTCCTTGTCGAGGTGCTCGACGATCGTCTTCTCGATCTGCTGCTTCTTGATCGCCTCGTCACCCGCACCGCCGATCGCGCCACCAAGCCGCACTTCCTCCCCGTTCGAGAAGCTGACGAACTCGTTGCCCTTTTCACAGCCGATGTCCTCGACGTAATAGCCGTCGTAGATGCCGCGGCTCGTCAGCAGCTGCAGGGAATCACCCTGTCTGACCTGCACCGCCTTCCGCCGCGTCTCGCCGCCCTGATTGACGTCCAGCTCGAGTTTGGCCGTGATCCGTCCGCGCGTGTTCTTCGCCGCCAAGAGCCGCACATAGGCCGAATTGTGGTCCGCCTCGACCCGGATGGACGCGACCTCAATCTGCTTGACGAGCTTCTGGTTGTAGGCGTCGACAGAATCGAGCTTGTACATCATGCAATAGCGCTGTCCCTGCCGATGCGTCGCCGAATAGCGGAGCTGGCAGAGCGGATTCAGGAGCGCCAGCGCCTCCCTCGCCCGCTCAGTGTTGTCCACACTCTGCGGCTCGTCGATGATCACGATCGGATTGCACCGCGCGACGAAGTCCACCGGACGCCCCAGCATCTTGTCGATGTACCGGTGGAAGACGTTCCCCTTCGTCTCCCGCGTCGGATCGTCGCTCGCCACCTTGCGGAAGGCGTCGATGTTGATGATCATGATCTGGATGTTGTTCGACACCGCGAAGTTCCGCACGCACTCGAGCTTCGCCGAGTTGTACACGAACGCGTCGAACGGCACGTTGTTGTACTGCGCCCGGAAGTGGTTCGTCATTAGCTCGATCGACTTCGCGACGCCTTCCTTGATCGCGATGGACGGCACGACGACGATGAACTTCGTGAAGCCATACTGCTTGTTCAGCTCGAAGACGCTCCGCAGATAGACGTAGGTCTTGCCCGTGCCCGTCTCCATCTGCACCGAGAAGTTGCGCGTCTTCACGTCCGCCGTAGGGGACTGCGCGAGACCGTTCCGCAGCTGGATCCTGTGGACGTTCTCCTCGATCTCCTCGTCCACGAGCTTGAGGACGTTCGCGACGCCGCCGACATCCGCCTTAAGGAACTCCTCCTCTTTCGTCTTCTTGACGGTGAACACGCCCTTGCAGTCCTTCTGTCCGTCGAAGATGTCGACGATCGCCCTGATCGCATCCTGCTGATACCCCAGATTCGCCTCGAACTTCAGTTCCTTCATCGTCCGCTCCTCAGATGGACATGATCGCCTTCTCTTCGACGCCCGCCTGCTTCAGGGTGACGATGGCATTCGCCTTGTCCTTATCGGTGAAGCCGTTATCAAGAAACACGACCTGCATCGGCACGACAGGCTTGTACTTCTCGTCCCGCAGTCGAATCATCTCCTCCGCCACCGTCGCCGGGATCTTCTTGTCGAGGCAGATCATCAACGCCCCCTCTCCGATCACGTTAATCGTATTCTCGCCGAACGGCTCCTTCACAATCGGCAGCGTCAGCGGCAGGTTACACTTCAGTAGCACCTCGTAGAGGATGTCATCCACGGTCCGCCCCTCAACCGCATTGTCCACCGCCGCCAGAAGCGACTTCTCCAGATCCTCCGGATTCGGATTCCACGGGATCAAATTCGATGTGTCGAGCTTGAACACCTTGAAGCCAATGTCCAAATTCGGCGCAACCGTCGCATTCTCCTCGGCAATTTTCTTTCCTGCGCGCCGAATCCGTTCCTTACCAATCTCGCAGATGTTTTCATATCCAGCTTCAAAGGCAGCCTTGGATTCCTTCAGCGCCTTTTTCTGTCCATCCTTAATTTCATAAGTCAGCTCCGGAAGCTGAACCATTATGAACCTTCTATATCCTTCATCCTCTACATTCCTCAGAAATGTTGCATGTGCCGTCGAAGCCGACCCAGAAAAGAAGTCTAAAATTATCGAACCTCGATCTCGCGCGAAAGCCGTAATATAATCCTTTAACACCTCCTCATCTTTCGGGAATGGAAAAATATCTCCTCCCAATAGTTTCCGCAACCTTTTAACGCTTCCTCTTCTATCTCTATAAAACACAGTCTCTTTCAACTGAGTTTCATTTTCCTTCAAATACATTTTCTTGCACGGCACACCATCGCCATTAAAATGAATTAAATCTTCTTGGACATCTTTGAGAAGTTCCTCATAAGTCGTATACGCCCAACCCCGCGCAGGCGTCTGAACCTTATTTCCTGTCATAGGATTAATCAAATCCCATGTTGGTCCACCGCCGCCACCTCGCGAAATATCAGAAGCGAAATACAGCCCCTTTTTATCAAAGTTGCAATAATGATCGTGATCCTTACTTGGATCACCGTCTTGCAAAGATGCGTACCATGCTTTCATACGCTTAGTCGCTTCCTCGAAATCATCGCCACAAGCATGTCTAATGTTTGACTCCGCTTCGTAGATTGCAGGCAATCCCCTTTTAGGCTCATACCATGTCACCTTGTGTTCTGCGCAGTACGACAAGTCCCTTGCATAACAAAGCATGTACTCATGCGATGTCGAAATAAATTTCGCAGCGTTTCTTCTACCACCGCGCCACACAAACTGAGCAACAAAATTATCTTCACCAAAAACTTCATCACACAGCTTGCGCAGATTGACAATTTCATTGTCATCAATGCTTATGAAAATTACCCCGTCTGACATCAAAAGCTTCCTCGCCAACAGCAAACGTGGGAACATCATGTTGAGCCAATCGGTGTGATAGCGTCCGCTCGTTTCTGGATTCGTTCGCGTGGACTTGCCTTCGCTGTCCGTCTGTCCCGTCACGGCCTTGTAGTTGCCGACGGAATCGTGGAAATCATCTTCGTAAACGAAATCCTTTCCCGTGTTGTACGGCGGATCGATGTAGATCATCTTGACCTTGCCATAGTAGGAGCCCTGCAGGAGCTTCAGCACCTCGAGATTGTCACCCTCGATGTAGAGGTTTTCACTGTCGAACTTGCCGGGTGTGCCGTCCTTGCCGGAACTTTCCGCAACGCAGGGACGGAGGGTGCCCATCGAGGGACGGAGCGCGAAGGCGCGGTACTCTTCCTTCTTGTTCCAAGTGAAACTGTAGTGGTTCTTCGTGCTGTCCACGGCCTCTCCGAGCGCACCCTTCAAGGCGTCGAAGTCGATCTTCCCTTCCGTAAACGCCTCGGGGATGAGCGCCTTCAGTTGGGCGAGACGTTCCGCCACCATGTCTTTCGACATTCCGTCCATCTTCGTCAGTTCCATATTCTCTCCTCGGTTTCAGTTGAGTTCCTTGATCTTTGACTCGCGGCACCGTTCAAGTGCCTTGAGTTTCACATTAAGCTCGACAAGTTCGGCCATCGGCAGGCTCGACTTCACCTGCCGCCGCAAATCGGCGATATCGCCATCTATCCGGTGAATCTCCGCAAGGACCACGCGACGCTTTTCGGGATCGCCCGATCCGACTGAGAATACGCCCGTCACCTGCGCGACGTTGAGCGCCTCCATCCGTTCGAAATACCAGGTGTGCAGATCGGCGAAAGATCCGCCGGCAAACGCCGCGAAATCGGCAGCCGCAAAAAAATGATCAAGTTCCACATCGTTCAGCCAGTCCGTCGTGACGCTTTTTTCCAGCACCGTCGTGCCGCGCCCATCTCGACTCTGCCGTTTCTCGGACATGGCAAAAAGAACGCGCCCTTCCGGATCGTGCAGGGCAATCAGAAGCGGATAGGGCATTGCCCTGTGGCAGAGCTCGGCTATGCGCGTCGCATGCAGCGGCGAGCGAAGCGAAATGTCAATGACGGCCAGACAAGAAAAGTCGCGCTCATCATCCACCTCGGCTGCAAGATGGGTCTTTTCGGCATCCAGCAGATAGGCGCAGCAAGTTTCCTCGACATCTTTCGCAAAGAGCCGACGGTCGGCCCCTGCAAACGCCTCCGATTCGCCGAAAAGCGTCTTGGCGATCCTCTGCCCCACGTAACACGCGTCAGGGAACTTAAACCGTGAAAGGACTGTCGAACTTCTTGCCAATCTCACAACCCTTTCAACCTTCTCCCATGACCGCGACAAATGCGACGACCTCGAAATCGTTGACAGACCGATCCGCAGCTCCGGCGAGCCGCACGCCGCCGCGCGAGAAGAGAGACTTGACGCCTTCTTCCTGCTGACGCCCGACGACGGACTCGACCGCCGCGCCGAGAAGTTTCTGGTAATGCGCCATGTCCGACCCCTTTCGAGTCCGGACATTGAACGCATCAACTGCCCTCTGCTCGGGCACGCAACGTCCCGCGCAGGACTTTTTCAGGAAGTCCAGCGTCTCCCGCGACTCTGCCGGGCCGAACACAATGCCGCCGTCGTCGGCAACGTAGACGAGATAATAGGGTGCGAGCGCAAAGGCGTCCTCGGGCGGCTTCTTGCCACTCATGTCCTTGAGGCAGAAGACGGCGCCCTGCCTTTCGCCCGCCACGGCAACCGCCGCGCGCGCGCCAAACGGCGTCGCCTCCAGCATTGACTGATGCTCCCGCATGTATTCCGTCAGGTCCATGCGGAAGTCGTTGAGCGTCAGGTCCGTAATCGAGATGCCGCCCGAAATTTCCTCCAGGTCGAGGACGGAATCCTGCAACTGCTGGAGCTGCTTGCGCCGATACTCGAGGTCGTTCATCTTCGGCGAAAACTCGATGACGTTCTCCTCGCCCGTTGCGGAAATGTCGAGCAGTACCATGCGCCCCGAAACGCGCGCCTCGAGGTTGATGTACTCGTCCAGCTCCATGTTCGGCCAGAAGTTAACGAGCTGGATCGACCCGTTGAGGCTCCCGATTCGGTCGATGCGACCGAATCGCTGGATGATCCTGACAGGATTCCAGTGAATGTCATAGTTGACCAGCCAGTCGCAGTCCTGCAGGTTCTGGCCTTCCGAAATGCAGTCCGTGGCGAAAAGGAGGTCGATCTCGTCAGGTGCGTCGGCCGCCGCGGCACGTTCCTTCGAACGCGGCGAAAAGTTGGTGAGGAGCGTGTGGATGTCGGTCCTGAGCCCGACGAAGGTCGTCCGATTCGCGCCCGTGCCAGTCACCAGGGCGGACTCGACACCGAGTTCCCCCTTCGCCCAGCCCGACAGTTGCTCATAGAGATAGGCGGCCGTGTCCGCAAAGGCCGTGAAGACGATCACCTTGCGATTCTCCGCGTTTATGGGAGAGCGCACTTTCGCGGCAATCATCTCCTTCAGCGCGACGAGCTTGCGGTCGCGTTCCGGCGTGACGGATGACGCAACGGTCGCCAGTTTCGTCAGCTGCACGCGGTCGTCCTCCAGTTCCTGCCTCCAGCGCCTGACATCGCAGTCGCGGATCAGCACCTTGACCTTGCTACCGACCAGGAGGTCCTCGAGTTCGGGCGAATCCGTCTCGATGTCGTTGATGTTCAGGTCGCCGCAATCGGTCTCGGCGTCGAAGTGCTCGAGCTTTTCAAGAAGGCCGTTGACGGCGGCCAGCAGCTTGCGCGTCGTCAGCGCGAAGGAATGGATCGAACTCTCCATACGCTTGAGGACGTTGATCCGCATGAGATGGATCAGGCTCTCTTCGCGGTCGATCTGCTTGAAGAACTTGCCGCCGTCCATCTCGACATCGTACTTGCGCGCATACTCCTCGATCTTCTCTGGCAGGACGTACTTGAGCGGCGCATACGCGGCGAGGTGAAGCCGTTGGATCGTCCTGTTGACCTCCTTGAGCGGAGGGAACTCGCCCTTCGTGTCGATGTCCTCCTTGACGTTGATCGGCTTGCGACGCTCGGGGAACTTGCCGACCTCCTTGAGTCCGTAGTACTTCTGGATGTGCTTGCGGCTGCGGGCGATCGTCAGGAGGTCCAGGAGCTTGAAATAGTCGAAATTCATCGACGCCAGCAATGACTTCGTGTCATGGCCGGGCGTGTCCAGCCAGCGGTTGAAGCACTTCTGGGCCTTGTTGAGCGTCTGTTCGATGCTGTTGACGCCCGCCGCGGACAGGGCGGAATCCTCTCCTTCGGTGATGAATGCGACCTGGTTCTTGAGATCCGCCATACGGTTATTGACGGGCGTCGCCGAAAGCATCAGCACCTTCGTGCGGACTCCCGCCCGGATTACGTCGCGCATCAGGCGCTTGTAGCGCGACACGCCCCGTTTCTTCGACGGCGGATTGTTCCGGAAGTTGTGCGACTCGTCGATTACAACGAGGTCGTAATTGCCCCAGTTGATCGTCTCGAGATTGATGTCGCCGCTCATGCCGGACGTGCGGTTGAGGTCGGTATGGCTCAAAACGTCATAACGGAAGCGGTCCTCGCAGAAGACGTTTCGTTTGTCGTTCTGCAGGTAGATCGTCCAGTTCTCGCGCAGCTTTTTCGGACAGATCACCAACACGCGGTCATTGCGCAGCTCGTAGTACTTGATGATCGCCAGCGCCTCGAAGGTCTTACCGAGGCCGACCGAGTCGGCGATAATGCAGCCGTTGTACTTCTCAAGCTTGTCAATCGCGCCAAGGACTCCATCCTTCTGGAACTTGTAGAGACGCTTCCAGATCGCGTGGTCCTTGATGCCGGTCTTCGTCTTGATAATCCTGTCCTCGTTCAGTTCGCCGCGGAGCGTCTCGAAGACATGGTAGAGAATCTGATGATAGAGCTCGTCGGGATCCTTGTCCGACGCCATCGCCCGCAGCCGCTCCATCAGGGCATCCTGCTCTACCGCAGACGAACCGGCCACTTGCCAAAGTGCCTCAAACCAGCGGACGATCTCGCCCACAGCCACCTTCTCGGTGAAACCCGTCGCCAGAAGAGGACGCGACGAGGGCACAAATCCCAGGCCTTCGGCCGTGAAGTCCATTCCACCCTGAACGGCCACGTTCTTGTCACAAAAGACATTCTGTCCGACAGAGCCAACGGCCCCCGAATTGCGGATGTCGGCATGTGCCGTCAGCCAAGCGCGGCACTTTTCCGCCACGACCTGCTGTGTCAGACGATTGCGCAACGGCCGTTCAGCTTCATTTCCGACCAGATCAAAGTCCGCCGAACCCGATTGACGAACGGGCAACAGCAGACGCAGACGGTCGATCTTCTTCAACAGATCCTGGAGTTGCTCGAACGCATAGATGGAGAACTGTGACGAGGCAACGTCCAACTTCGCCCCCTCGCGGACATTCTCCACCAGATATGTCCCCGCCCGCAGACGCCGGTTTTCGATCAACTGCACACAGCACTCCTTCTGTCCGTGCTCATATTCGACAGCTACTCCACATCGCACAGACAAAAGAACGTGGCGTGCCTCATTTCTTCACGTCTAATTCAAGGCATCGGCAAACGCCCAAACAAAAACATGAATGATGAAACACGCCACGCGGATTGCTCCACGTAGCGCGACCATCGTATTCCGCCTTTGTTTTGAAATTTTGCCGATTTCTGAATTAAGCGTCATACGCTGATTCGCGTACGCTGCACGGGGTAGGTTGCCCATCCCGCGCATCTCCCGCTCCGTGGTTGCGGCGTGCCCGGAGGTCACGCCCTACCGTCGTGGGGAAGCCGGCCGTTTCTGGTGCTACGACCGGTTATCGTTCGTTCAATCTACTTTCGTTCGATCTCCCATTGGTTCGTTTGTGGGTAATTATACCAAAACTGGAGCACAGTGTCGGACGTCCGCGCCTGTTTTCGGGCAGACGGGGCAGGTGGTTATCACTTGCGGGAAGCGAGGGTGTCATTGGATGACAGCAAATCATGGATGCGCTCAAGCGGCGGATCGATCCGAAGACAGGACTTGCTAGACCAGACAGGAAAGGCCTTGCGCGAGAACTTCACGTCAGCCGCTCAACGATCAGTCGCCGAATGCCCGATCTCCGTGACTGCGGATTAGTCGAGAGCGTTTTAATCCCGGTTAGTCCAACGCCCTTTCCCGCCGACGACTGCCCGCAACAGAATCCGCGACATGCGAAATCCCCTGAAAATCGAGAGTGCGTTTTGGGTGACTTTTTGGGTGAGTTTGGATTTCGTTTCTCTCCTTCTTTTCCGTTCCGCCCCGGACAGCGGCGGACAGGAAAAACAAAAATCCCCCGACAATTCGTGTCAAGGGATTCGGGATTGGTCGGAGCGGAGGGATTTGAACCCTCGGCCTTTTGCTCCCGAAGCAAACGCGCTACCAGGCTGCGCTACGCTCCGACTGGGTTGAAAACGAGTGATAGTATATCATAATTCTATTGCCCGCGCAAGGGGGCGGACAGGGATTCAGACAATGACGAGCCGTCAGGCTGCAACTGCGGTGCGAACGCCCCATCTTGACGCGGTGAGGATACCGCGTCTACGGTTGTTCAAATGACAAATGCGATCAGACCAAATTTGTCATACGACCCGGACCTCGTGGCGGGCACGAACAACGCGGAAGTCGTCACCCTTGGCGCAACGCGAACCGATGACGACAAAATACTTTCCCCGGGGTACCACGTCGTGGAATACGAACTCTGCCGCCGTGTGATCGCTTTTCAGAATCTCCGCCATGGACATCTTCCCCTTGCGGCGCTTCTCCAGCCAGATGCCCTCGTCGGGCTTGCCCGGTGTAATCGGAATGCAGTCCCCATGCATAATCAACCGGTGATTGACCGAGATGACACCCGTTTTTCCTGTATCAACCTTTAGCTGATCACTTCGGCGCAAATTACGCGCGACGGCGACGGAGCGCAAGACCCGCAACGCCAGATGGATGCGTTTAGACGGTCTCAAAGAGGGCGATTTTATACCCCTAGGAAAGGGAAGAGGACGGAGCCAGCTCGGATTCGAATCGGAGCCGGCTCGGATCGACGACGGAGCAGGCTCGGATTTGAATCGGAGCCTGCTCCGATTTTTGGAGGGGCTGGCTCGGTTGCGTGACGGAGCTGGCTCCGTCTCGTCGCCTTTGCGTGAGTTGTTA
>JAEDMC010000073.1 GCA_016303225.1 Kiritimatiellia bacterium | reverse complement strand
GTTCGATGAGGGGGCGGGCGTTCCCCACGGGGCGTCCCGCTCTACTCTACACCCTAGGAGTCCCTTCCCGACAAAATCGGAAAAGAAAATCGGCCACCGATTCGAAGATTGGTTCTTCTTTCGTCCCCGATTGGGATTCTCGTAAGGCGGTAGGTTGCGCCAATTTGTCCTTGAATCGTGACGTTCTGTCGCGGTTGTTTCATATAATGTGAGTGTTTTCCTGTTGGCACGCGGTTTGCAATAAAGACTGCGTGGCAAAAGAAAGGAGACACGAACATGAATACACCAATCAACCTGAACCCCTGGAGCATCCTTGATGAGATGCTGGATGTCGACAGTCGCCTGTTCAGCAACCTGAGGGCGCGCGCATTGGGGAAGTTTCCCCCGGTGAACGTGTTCCTTGATGACAACGCGGTGATCGTCGATCTGAAGCTGCCGGGCAAGACAGCGAAGGACATCGAGCTCACGCTCGAACCGCAGGCCGTCGTGATTGCCGATCGTCCGGCGGCGAAGGTGAACGCCGAGACCGGCAAGCGCGAGGAGACGGCGCCGGCATGGTCGCGGCGGCTCAACCTGCCGTTCCGCGTCAATGCCGACAAGGCGAACGCGAAGTTCGCGGATGGCATCCTGCGCATCGAGCTGCCGAAGGCCGAAGAGGCGAACGTCCGTCACATCGCAATCAGCGAAGGTTAACACGAAAGAAGAAAGGAGTTTCATCATGGATACGAAGTACATGGTTCCCACGGCGACGATCAACGAGCGCCCCGAAGGTTACGATCTCAAGTTCGTGATTCCGGGCGTCGGAAAGGGAGAAATCGATCTGGACATACAGGGGCGCACGCTTGTCCTCAAGACGCGCACATCGCGGCAGAATCCGGCGGGCTTCCGCCAGGTCGCCGCGGAATTCGAGTGCGGGCCTTACGCGGTCAGCGTGGATCTGCCGGAGATGGCCGATCCGGCGACCCTGAAGGCGACGCTCGAGAACGGCATCCTGTCGGTTGCGGTGGCGAAGCGTCCGGAAACCCAGGCGCGGCGCATCGAGATCGCCTAAGCGTGGCGGGCGCATCAGACATTAGGGCGCGGCAGTTCTGCCGCGCCCTAATGTAATGTGGTATAATATCGGCAAATGAAAATCGTTGATTGCGATTATTTCGTGGTAGGGTCCGGCATGGCTGGGCTCATGAGCGCGTTGCATCTTGCCGCGTACGGCAAGGTGGTGGTGGCGACGAAGGGACGGCTTGCCGACTGCAACACCAATTTCGCGCAGGGCGGCATCTGCTGCGTGATGGATCCGAACGACACCTTCGACAAGCATGCGCGCGACACGATGATCGCGGGCGCATGGCTCGGCAATTCGAAGGTCGTCCATGAGATCTGCGAGCATGCGCCGGAGGGCATTCAGGACCTCATCGACTGCGGCGTCAGGTTCGCGAAGAAGAAAAGCGGCGACTGGGACCTCACGCGCGAGGGCGGACACAGCGCGCGGCGCATCTTCCACGCGGGCGACATCACCGGCGAGAAGTGCGAGGCGGCGATGATCCGGCGGGTGAGGCGGACGAAGGCGATCGACGTTCGCGAAGAGACGATCGTCATCGACCTCATCATGACGAAGCGCATTGGCGTGAAGGGTGAGAACCGGTGCGTTGGCGCGTATGTGCTTGACAAGAAAAGCGGAGAGATTTACGCGGTCAGGTCGCCGAACACGATTCTCGCGACAGGCGGGTGCGGCAAGGTCTACCTCTACACGTGCAATCCCGATACGGCGACCGGAGACGGCATCGCGCTCGCGTGGCGTGCGGGGGCGAAGATCGAGAACATGGAGTTCATCCAGTTCCATCCGACGTGTCTCTATCATCCGCTGGCGAAGCGTTTTCTCATTTCCGAGGCGGTACGCGGCGAGGGCGCGGTCTTGGTCAACAAGCACGGCAAGGAATTCATGAAGAAGTACGATCCGCGTGGCTCGCTCGCACCGCGCGACATCGTGGCGAGGTCCATCGACTCCGAGATGAAGCGGACGGGCGACGACTGCATGTTCCTCGACATCCGCAAGAAGGGCCGTACCTACCTGATGACGCGATTCCCGAACATCTACCAAAAGTGCATGGAGTTCGGCATCGACATGGCGAAGGATTTGATCCCGATCGTCCCGGCGGCGCACTACACCTGCGGCGGCATTCAGGCGACGGTCGACGGCGTGACGTCCATCAAGGGACTCTCGGCAGTCGGCGAGTGCGCCTGCACGGGACTCCACGGGGCGAACCGTCTTGCGTCCAACTCGCTTATGGAGGCGCTTGTCTGCGCCCGGCTCACCGCGGCGCGCCTCGGGCCGCATCCGGAGACCTTCGGTCTAGGTGTGGAAAAGAGGTGTAGGTGTACAAAGGAAAACAGAAATTCCGCTGTACGCCTAAAACCTACACCTACACCTGACATCCCCGAATGGAAGATCGGGAGCGCCGTGCCGCCGGACGAGGCGGTTTTGGTTGCGCACATGTGGGACGAGATCCGGCGCCTCATGTGGGACTACGTCGGCATCGTTCGCACGAACAAGCGTCTTGCCCGCGCTGCGCATCGCCTCAAGACGCTCCGGCGGGAGATTCGCGACTACTACTTCCGTTATCTGGTGACGCCGGACACGCTCGAACTCCGCAACCTTGCGGTTTGTGCCGAGCTGATCGTGAAGAGCGCGCAGAAGCGCCACGAGTCGCGCGGCCTTCACTACACTCTTGATTATCCGCGGATGTCGAAGAAACCGAAGCAGACCGTGCTGCCGGGATTCCATGGATAACATCCTCGAGATCAAAGGCTTGAAGGTCTGGTTCCCGATCAAGAAGGGCGTCTTTGCCCGGACAGTCGGACAGGTGAAGGCCGTTGACGGTGTTTCGTTCGAACTGCATTGCGGTGAAACGCTGGGGGTCGTCGGAGAGTCCGGGAGCGGCAAGTCGACGGTGGCGCGCGTCATTACTGGACTGCAGAAGCCGACGGACGGTTCGTTCGAGCTGCGCGGCAAGGTTGCGATGGTCTTTCAGGATCCTCTCGGCAGCCTCAATCCGAGAATGACCATTCGGGCTATTCTGCAAGAAGCGATTTCACAGAGGCAATCGAACAAGCAAACGATCGAACAATTGCTTCAGATGGTCGGTCTCGATGCCGCTGCGCTTGACAAGTATCCCCACGAGTTCTCGGGCGGACAGCGGCAGCGCATCTGCATCGCGCGTGCGATTGCGACGGGTCCGGAGCTTCTGATCTGCGACGAGGCGGTGAGTGCGCTCGACCTGTCGGTTCGCGCGCAGATTCTGGATCTGCTCGAAGACTTGAAACGGAAACTGGGTCTGTCGCTCCTCTTCATCACACACGACCTTGGCGTCGTTCAGCATATTGCCGACCGCGTCGTCGTGATGAATCGCGGGAAGATAATAGAAGAAGGGCCTTGTGGACAAGTCCTCAAGGCCCCTCGCGAGGAGTACACCAGATATCTGCTGTCCTCCGTGCCGAAAATCGGCAAGTCGCTTACTTGACGTCGATCACGGAATTGAACGTGCCCTGGTCGTTCGGGACCGAGTTGGCGTTCTCCGGGTCGGCGCACCAGGTTCCGTCAATGACGAACTTGTACTCGTAGGAGCCCGGCGCGAGCTTGATGGTCGCGGTGTAGATGCCGCTTTTCGCCTTGTAGGCCATCTTTTTGGCCGTGAGACTCCACTGGTTGAACACGCCCGCGAGATAGACGGACTTGCCCTTGTCGGCGTGGACGGTGAACGTCACGTCCTTGAGGGCGGGCTTCTTCGCGGCGGTCTTCTTGGCCACGCACTTGGTGCATTTCTTGGCGACAGTTTTCTTGGTCTCCGGTTTCTTGCTGGTCTTGATTTTCATTTTTTGATCCTTTTCACAGCGAACGGGCGAATAGTATCTCATATTTTTTCAGAAAGTCAATGTTTGATATTATTTTTTTTGATATAATTTGTCGCATGCATAACGAGTTGAAAGAGAAGATTCTGAGCGTTCTGACGAGTTGCGTCCTCGTGCTTGTTGTCATCGGCGGTTTGGTGATGATTTATCCAAATTATCGTCGGAGTGAGTCGCTTAAGCGGCAGAATGCAGAGCTACAGGAGACAATTGACCGCAAAAAGCGTGAGATTGCTCTCTTGCAGGAGAATCAGCTTAGGTTTCAGAAGGATGCGGATTTCGTTGAGATGATTGCCCGCCAGAATCGTCGGGTTCTCCCCGGCGAACTCGTCTTTACCTTTGGCAAGGAGTAATGGCCGGTTTTTTGAGACTGCTGCTCGGGATGGCGCTGTTGCCTGCGTGTTGGGGCGTGTCGCGCGCCTTCTTTGATGCGATTATTGTCGCGGCGGGTGCAACGGGATGGATGAGTGCGGAGGCGCTGAGCCTGCTGGGCGGCATCCTGGCCTTTTCCTTGGCATGGCTGGCGCTCAGCCATCCGGTCCGTCTTTATGTGCTCGGACACGAACTGACGCACGCGATGTGGGGTCTTCTCTTCGGGGCGCGCCCGAGCGACGTCAGGGTGAGCGCGTCCGGCGGCAGCGTTCGGCTCTCCAAGTCGAATCTGCTCATTACGCTTGCGCCGTACTTCTTCCCGTTCTACACCTTCGTCGTCATCGTTGTGGCGCTCATCACCTATGCGTTCATTCGTCCGCTTCCCTGTCTCCCCCTTTGGATGTTCCTCGTCGGGTTCACTTGGGCGTTCCATGCCCTTTTCACCTTGGAGACGCTGACGCAGCGTCAGCCGGACGTGAAGCTTTACGGACGCATCTTCTCCTGGGTCTTCATTTTCCTCGTCAATATTCTCATCATCCTCGTTTGGCTGGCGACAATGACGCCGCTTGCATTCGCAGACCTCTGGCATCTCCTCCTGCAGCGCACCTGCGACGCCTATGTCGGCGTCGGGTGGTTCGCGTGGCAGGCCGTCGTCTGGCTCAAGGGCAGATTCGCCAGTCACTGACCACAACCAATCAAAGACGACCAGCCAACAGCTAATCGCCAAAAGCTAACAACTCATGTTCCCGGACTTAATTGATCTTGGCTTTCTTCACCTGAAGACCTATGGCGCGTGCATGGCGACGGGTTTTCTCTTGTGCTGGTGGCTCGTTGAAAAACTGAGCGGGCGAAAAGACCTCTCGAACCTCCTCTTGTCGCTGATGATCTCGGGTGTCGTGGGGAGCCGCATCGCCTATGTGATCGAGCACTGGCAGGCGGAGTTTGCGGCGAATCCGCTTTCCGTCATCCGCGTCGACCAAGGCGGGCTCATGTTCTACGGCGGATTCATCCTCGCGTTTCTCGTCTTCTTCGGCTGGTGCTTCGCGAAGAAGGAGAATCCGCTGAAACTCGCGGACCTCCTGGCGGCGGTGATTCCGCTCGGGCACGCCTTCGGGCGGATCGGCTGCTTCTTCTATGGCTGCTGCTATGGCCGCGACTCCGACTGCTGGTGCGCGGTCACTTTCCCGGAGGGGAGCCCGAGCTGGTTCGAGCACGGCCGCCAGATGGTGAGCGTTCTCCCGACCCAGCTCTTCGAAGCCGCCGCGCTCTTGGCGCTCTTCGGGGGGCTGATGTGGCTTTGGTTTAGGTTTAAACACAGAGACACAGAGGCACGGAGAGGCATGGGGGATGGGGTTGTCTTGGGGTTTTATCTTTGCGGCTATGCGGTGATTCGCTTTGGCATTGAGATCTTGCGCGGCGATCCGCGCGCGGCGGTCGGTCCGTTCTCGATCTCGCAGACGATCTCGATCGTGATGATTGTTGTCGGCTCGCTGTTCATTCTCAACTCGAAGCGGAAACTGGCTTTAGGGGAATAAGAATGACCTTGCTGGCACTCATGTTCGGAATGATCGGCGCGGCGTTGCCGAATGAAGGGCCTGCGTTCGTGGAAACGACAGCGCGTTGGCATGCCCCGCGTCAAACCATACGGGCGGCTGCGAAGCTCGTCGAGAAGTGGACCGGCAATGCCGAGTTGTTGGAGCAGGAACTCGTCAAGACTGGATGGTCGCTGCCGTTTGACAGGCCATCGTGGGTTACCGAATTGCTGGGAATGCGTCCCGACGACAAGCCGGTCGCGTACATTGGTTATGAGGACGCGAGCAAGTCCTGTGACGCAAAGGGGAAAACGCAGGTTGTTTTCTTGTATCCGATTGAATCCGCGCGGCTCGGCGAAATCGTGCTCAAGTACAACACGCATCGAGATTCGCACGGAGTGACGAAGGTGTCGTGGGGCAACGGACGGAGGGAGACTTATCTTCTGCCTTCAGATGGCGGACAATGGGTCGTGATGGCACCTCGTCCTGAATTGGCGCTTGCCGGAAGGGCGCGGTTGCCGTATGTCCTTCAGCCGCGTCGCGAGGGGACGTTGTCCGAGCTCTGTACGTCTTCCAACGTGATGGCAATGGCCGTGCAAGAGGGGCTAAAGGTCCTTGAGGGCGATCCGTCGATGGGACGAGTCCGCAATCTGTTTCAGGAGAGGGCGTCGGGCATTGGCGGCATGACGATATCCGTTGCCGTAACGGAGCGCGGGGTTGACCTTTGCTCTGAGATAGCTGACGGCATCATGCCTGAAAGGCAGTCCCTTGCGATGGACCGGTGGAATGACGTTCCGGATGATGCGGTAGCCGCACTTGTCCGAACGGATGATTTCAGGGCAAACGCCTATCGGGATTTCTTCGGTTCGGCGTTGAAGGTCTTCAAGGCGTGCGGGCTTTCGCTGGATGACTTTTGCGTGTGCAAGTCTGAACGCAGAATCGTAAGGCGCACCTTCGACGCAGCCGGAGTCCTTGAGCATTTCAGCACGAGGACAAATGAGCTGGTTTCGGCGGTGATGGAGAACGGCCTCGTCCGAAAGGTCACTGCGCTTTGGCGTACGCAGACGACGCCTGAAGAGGGCAAAGATTTGGTTGAGTGTACGTTCGCCGTCAAGGGCTATCGGACAAACGCTCCAATTGCGGAACGGTTTCTGAAGACCTTGCCGGAGGCGAATGACATGGAAGTCGGCACCATGCAGTTTATTTCTCCTTATTCAATCATACGGGCATTTGTCGAGGCGTCGCAAAACAAGACTGCCAAGACGCAGATGCCGAAAGAGGCGGTTTGCGGCATCGCCGGGGCGAGCGGACGCGAGGGTCGCAAGAGTGTCGAGCGCTGGCGAATCTCTGCCGACGAGATCATGCGGCTTGCCGCTGCCTGGCGGGCGATGGAAAGCGCCGATTTTGGAGAGTAGCGGATGGCGAATGTGCATGTCATCATCGGCGAAGACGATTTCCTTGTTGGCGAGACGGCCAAGAAGGTGATCGGCGACGGCGTTGGGCTAGAGGTCATCGACTCGATGAACTCGTCCAACGCCGACTTGCAGCTCAAGGACATCCGTGAGGCGGACGCTTCGTTCTCGACGCCGCCGTTTCTCGATCCGAAGAAGGTGACGTGGTGGAAGAACGTCCACTTCCTGCCGGGCGGAGGGAAGAAAGGCGCGTCCGAAGAGGTGAAGGAGGCGCTGGAGAAGTTTGCGAAGAAGCTCTCTGAGAGTCCGTTGCAGGAGAACCAGCACTTCATTCTGTCCGGTCCGCATCTCCTCAAGACCTCGGTCTTTGCGAAGACGCTGGCGACGGCCGCGGAGATGGTCGTCTTCGCGGTTGAGAAGCCGTGGGAGGCGGCGAAGAACGCGGCTGTCAGGGTCATTGATCTTGCGAAGGAGATGGGGCTTTCGTTCGCGCCCGGCGTGGCGGAGAAATTCGTCTCGGTCGTCGGCACGGACACGCGTTCGCTGATGAGCGAGCTCGGCAAGATGCGGGATTACCTCGGCAACGAGAAACCGACGATCGATGCGGCGGCAGTTGCGGAAATCACGAGCCAGGGTTTCGGCGTCGAGCCGGTCGTGTGGGACATCACCGACGCAATCGGCAAGCGTGACCTGAACGCGGCGCTCGAGGCGATGCGCAAGTTCGAGCTGGAGAACGGGTTCGCGGTCTTCATGACGGGAATCATCGAGAAGTTCTTCCGTCAGCTCATCGACGTGAAGAACGGCAAGACCGAGGGGATGAACCCCTATGCGCTCCGCAAGAACGAGGGGTTCCTGCGCAACTGGTCGCTCGCCGAGCTTCGCGCGGCGCGGGCGCGGTTCCTGATGCTCCGCGAGAAGGTCGTTTCCGGCACGACGAGCGGTGATGTCCTTGTCGTTTCGACGCTCGTGCGTGTGATGCGTCGCCATGTCCGTTGAATTGATGTCGCGACTCGGCGTTCGCCGCCGTCCGAATGAACATGTCTATCAGTCTAAACGTGCCGAAGGGCACTGGGCAAAGAAAGGGATTGAGAAATGATAAACTTTGAATTCTGTTCGCCGACGAAGTTCGTGTTCGGCCGTGGGGCCGAGGCGAAGGTCGGCAATTTGGTGCGGGCGTTTGGCGGCACGAAGGCGCTCGTTCACTTCGGCGGCGGGAGCGTCAAGCGTACGGGCGTCTACGACAAGGTCGTTGCGGCACTTCGGGAGGCGGGCGTCGCGTTCGTCGAGCTCGGCGGCGTTCAGCCCAATCCGCGCGAGGCGCTTGTGCGGGAGGGAATCGCGCTCTGCCGCAAGGAGAAGGTCGATTTCATTCTTGCCGTGGGCGGCGGGAGCGTCATCGACTCGGCGAAGGCGATTGCATTTGGCGCGACGTATGACGGCGACTTCGCGGACCATGCCTTCGGCAAGGACACGAAGGTGATGACGCCGGTGCCGTCCGCATTGCCGATCGGGACGGTTCTCACGATTGCCGCGGCGGGCAGCGAGGGATCGTGCAACAGCATCATCTCGCTCGGAGAGAAGAAGCTCAAGCGGACGATTACCGGCGACCGTCTTCGTCCGCGCTTCTCGATTCTCAATCCCGAGTTCACCTTCACCCTGCCGCCGTACCAGACGGCGTGCGGGCTCGCGGACATCTTCGCGCACGTGGTCGAGCGCTATTTCACGCCGACCGAACGCGTGACGGTGACGGACGAGATGTGCGAGGCCGTGATGCGGACGGTCGTCGCCGAAAGTGCCGCAGTGATGGCGAATCCGGAGGACTACGAGGCGCGGGCGAACGTCATGTGGGCGGGCATGGTCGCGCATAACAACATCTGCGGCGTCGGGCGGGCGCAGGACTGGTCCAGCCACGGCATCGAGCACGAACTGTCGGCGCTCTACGACTGCGCGCACGGCGCCGGTCTTGCCGTCGTCATGCCGGCGTGGATGGAGTATGTGAAGGACGCTGACCTCAGGCGCTTTGCGCGGTTCGCCGAGCGCGTGTGGGGTGTCGAGAAGTGCGACGACCTGGCGGCGATGGCGGATGAGGGCATTGCGCGCTACACCGCGTGGCTCAAGTCGATCAAGCTGCCGACGACCTTCGCCGAGCTAGGCGCGAAGGAAGCGGACATCCCGCAGCTCGCGGCGAACCTGCATTTGAACGGCAAGACGCTCGGCGCGTTTCGTCCGCTCACCGAGACCGACGTGTGCGAGATCCTGAAGCTGGCGGCGAAGTGACCTAGCGCGCGGCGTTCAAGGCCTCGAGGAGTCCGAGAAGGGACCCTTCGGCGCGCTTGCGGTCAAGGGCCCAGTCGACGGACCAGAGGCGCGTGACGTGCCAGCCGAGCGATTTCAGCACCGAGGCGCGGAGCTCGTCGCGGTCGCGGGCGGTGCGCTGCGCCGCATAGGACGGTCCGTCGCACTCGATGGCGAGGAGGTATCCGTCGCCTTCTTTGCGCCGGACTGCGAGGTCGATGCGATAGCCGCTGGCGCCGACATGCTCGTCAACCGTCCAGCCGTGGTCGCGCAAGCAGGCGGCGACGGCAGCCGGGAAAACGCTGGCGTCGGCGGTGGCGGACGCCGGGACGGGCGAGACGCCTTTTTCGGCGAAGTCGAGAAACGCCTGCAGGTGTGCGGC
Organism: Kiritimatiellia bacterium; assembly: GCA_016303225.1. Taxonomy (GTDB): domain Bacteria; phylum Verrucomicrobiota; class Kiritimatiellia; order RFP12; family UBA1067; genus UBA1067. Next base: position 3,113 of record JAEDMC010000073.1, on the reverse strand, counting down.
GCCGACGGCTGACGTGCGGCTCAGGTCGATCTGCGAGCCGTGGATGGACGAGAACACGACGACCTGCTCCTTCGCGCGGGTGACGGCGACATTGAGGCGCCGTTCGCCGCCGGCGCGGTTCAAGGGACCGAAGTTCATCGCGAACTTGCCTTCTGCGTCGGGAGCATAGCCGATTGAGAAAAGAATGACGTCCCGCTCGTCGCCCTGTACGTTCTCGAGGTTCTTGACGAAGAAGGGCTCCTCGTTTTCATCCGAGAAGAAGTCCTCGTGGGAGGGGTCTTTCTCGCGGCGCCGCTCGAACAGGTCCTCGATGAGGTCCTTTTGCGCTTGCGAGAAGGTGACGACGCCGACCGAGCGGTTTTTGTAGTCCGGCTCGGAGATCCGTCGGAAGACGTAGTCGACCAGCGCGGCGGCTTCCTTTTTGTTCGTGCGCGAGGCCTTGCGGTCGTAGACGCCGTCGGCGACGAACTCGAAGCGCACGCCGAGTCGCGGCGTCGTGGCGGCGGAGGGGAAGGTGTAGAGGCGGCTGTCGTAGTAGTTGCGGTTCGAAAACGCGATGAGCGACTCGTGGCGGCTGCGGTAGTGCCAGTTGAGGTAGGAGGAGTGGACGCCGGCGGCGAGGCACTCGTCCAGGATGGACTCGAGGTCCTCGACGGCGTTGTCGTCTTCGTTCTCCAGGTCGTCTGTCTCGCCCTTCTGGAAGAAGTTCGTCGGCGGCATCTGCTTCGGATCGCCCACGCAGACGAGCTGCTTGCCGCGGGCGATGACGCCGATCGCGTCCCACACCGGGATCTGCGAGGCCTCGTCAAAGACGATAAGGTCGAACGGCGGCGCGTCGGGGCTCAGGTACTGGGCGACGGAGAGGGGGCTCATCAGGAAGCACGGCTTCAGCTGCGGCGCGAGCGTCGGGATCTCCGCCAGGAGCTGGCGGACGGGCTTGTGGCGCATCTTCTTCTCGCACTCGTGGCGGAGAATGCCGAGCTCGCTCTTCTTTGGACACTTCGCGTCCCGGAACGGCATGCGGTCCGAAAGCCGCTGGATGACGGCCTCCTGGGCGAGCTTCTGCGACTTCGCGTCGAATTCGCGGAAGCGCTTCACGCTTTCGTCGTGGTTCGCGCCGTTGAATTTCGCGAGCAGCGGGTCGGCCGAAAGGATCTCGTCGAGCATCTTGCCGCGGTAGGAAGACTCGAAGGTGTCGGCAGGTGAAGTTGAGTCGGCAAGCTTGCGACAACCAGCGAGACCGAGGGAGGTGGCTTCACGTTCGGTGGCGAGATAAGCGAGCGCGTTGCGCGATTCCGGCACGGCTGCGGCAAGCGCCTTGGCCTTTTCGGCGTCGAGTTTGAGTGCAGCAAGGAACGGCAGGAGGTCGCGATGGCGAAACGCCGCGCTGAGACGGGCGAAGAAACCCTTGTCGGCAGCGGTTGACCAGTCGGATGCCGCGGCCGCGAGGCGGCGCTCGAGATCGGGTGACCAGTCGGCGGGCTTAAGCGCGGCAAGCGCGGCAACGGCATCGGGGGTCGTCGAACCGCTTTCGGCGGCAAGCCGTACCGCGAGCTCGCGCAGGGTGTCGAGGCGTTCCTTCGTGTCGGTGAGCGCAGTCGTGTTGACGAGCGTGGCGTCGCCGCGACGACCGTCCGCAATCGCGCGCGCGAGACAGTCGTAGGCGGAAAGTCCGTTGGGATGCTTCTTGTGCAGGGCCTGCGCATAGGCATTGAGGGCCTGGCGTTCGGCGTCGAGCTTTTTCGCGTTTTCGGCCTGGTCGGGCGTCGGCAGAAAGGCCGGGACGTTCAGCGCCTCGGCAAACTGGGCGAGTACGTCGGCCTTGCCGGACTTGTTGGAATGGAGTTCGAGGCAGAAGGGCCTGAGCCCGATTTTCGTCAGGCGTGCGTGGACGACGTCAAGCGCGGCCTTCTTCTCGGAGACGAAGAGGACGCGACGGCCGTGTGCGAGATTGTGGGCGATCAGGTTCGTGATCGTCTGCGACTTGCCGGTGCCGGGCGGACCGTGCAGGACGAAGGTCTTGCCGAGCTGGGAGTAGAGGACGGCCGTCAGCTGCGACGAGTCGGCGCTCAAGGGGCAGTAGAGGTCCATCGGATTGAGATGCTGTGCGATCTCCTCCGGTGGGAAGACCTCGATGCCGTCGTCGAAGACGCCGTCACCGGAGATGAGATGGCTGACGAGCGGATTCTGCTGCAGGACGTCGAGCCGGGAGGTGAGGTCCTTCCACATCACGAACTTGCCGAACGAGAACTGTCCGAGCGCGACGTCGCGGGTCACGCTCCAGCCGTCCATTTCCGCCACGGCCTGGGAAAAGGTGTCGAGGATCTTCGCGAGATCGACGCCGTGGTCGTCTTCGGGAACGGGATCGAGTCCCTTGACGGAGATATGGAACTCAGTGCGCAGGAGCTCGATCAGCGTGGCGTTGACCGTCGCGTCCTCGTCGGTGCGGGCGAGCCGGAGGTCGGAGAGCGACTTGCGCACGAGCTTCACCGGCAAGAGGACGAGCGGGGCGCGGTAGGTCTTGGCGTCCTTCGCGGAGGACTTCCAGTTGAGAAAGCCAAGCGCGAGGAAGAGCGTGTTGACGCCCGATTCCTCAAGATCGGTCTTGGCGAGGCGAAAGAGGTGCTTGAGGCGCTTCTTCGTCTCCGCTTCCGTGCAGGACGAGACCAGCAGGTTGTCCACGGGATCGGCGAAGGCGATCGGCACTTCGGCGTCGCTGGCGAGCTTGTCCTCAAGCAGGGAGACGTCGCGGCACGCGAGCGGCAGCACGCACTTCGAGTCGCGGACGTTCAGGAGCCGGTTCCGCAGGGACAGGTCCAGCAGTTTCTGCGTCCACCGGGAGACGCGAGGGGGCAGGGTATTTTCGCTCATAGGGAGTATTTTACCAAAAGAGCGTGCAAAGAGGCGCGGAGAGTTTTCTCGGCCGTACTCGGTCAAGACCGCGGTTTTGACCGACCGAGTACCAGCGGCCCCGTTGACAAGCACCCGAGGAATATGATAAAGTAATCGCGTGATTACGAAATAGGAGGTGCGCGATGAGGCAGAGAAGAGAGAGAGAGGACGGACAGAAGACGCGCGAGGCGATTCTCGCGGCGGCGGCCGAGGAGTTCTCG
>JAEDMC010000072.1 GCA_016303225.1 Kiritimatiellia bacterium | reverse complement strand
ACTACGCGCACGTCGACTGCCCCGGCCACGCCGACTACGTCAAGAACATGATCACGGGTGCCGCGCAGATGGATGGCGCGATCCTCGTGGTGTCCGCCGTTGATGGCGCCATGCCGCAGACGCGCGAGCACGTCCTTCTCGCCCGCCAGGTCGGCGTGCCGAAGATCGTCGTGTTCCTCAACAAGTGTGACCTCATCGACGACGCCGAGATGCTCGACCTCGTCGAGATGGAAGTCCGCGACCTCCTTTCCAAGTACGAGTACGATGGCGACAACGCCCCGGTCGTCCGCGGCGCCGCCTATCCGGCCACGCAGGCCGCCTCTCTCGAGGACACGGTCAAGTGGGCGACGGGTGAAGAGAAGAAGTCCTGCGAGTGCATCACGGAGCTGATGGCCGCCCTCGACTCCTACATCCCCGAGCCCGAGCGCGAGCTCGACAAGCCGTTCCTCATGCCGATCGAGGACATCTTCTCGATCGAAGGCCGTGGCACGGTCGTCACGGGCCGCGTTGAGCGTGGCGTGATCAAGGTCGGTGAGGAAGTCGAAATCGTCGGCATCAAGCCGACGGCGAAGACGGCCGTCACGGGCGTTGAGATGTTCCGCAAGCTCCTCGACCAGGGCCAGGCCGGTGACAACATCGGTACGCTGCTCCGTGGTACGAAGAAGGAGGAAGTCCAGCGCGGCCAGGTGCTCGCCAAGCCGGGCACGATCACCCCGCACACCGAGTTCAATGGCCAGGTCTACGTCCTCACGAAGGACGAGGGCGGCCGTCACACGGCGTTCATGAAGGGCTATCGTCCGCAGTTCTACATCCGCACGACGGATGTGACGGGCGACATCGGCCTGCCTGAGGGCGTCGAGATGGTCATGCCGGGCGACAACGTCGCGATCGACGTCAAGCTGATCGCCCCGGTCGCTCTGGAAGAGAAGATGCGCTTCGCCATCCGCGAAGGCGGCCGCACGGTCGGCGCCGGCACGGTTTCGAAGATCATCAAGTAAAAACGAAGATGCGTCTTCTGTGAGATGCCTGCCCCGAGTCCTGGCCCCTAGTGGTCGGCCGGGACGAAGGGCGGGCTGATTCCTCTAAGGGCGCTTACAGTAGACGAAAGGATTTGATACCATGCCCCGCGATCTGGCTATTCTGGCGTGCACCGAGTGCAAGCGTCGCAACTACACGACGACGCGCAACAAGCGTACGATGACCGAGCGTATCGAGAAGGTGAAATACTGCCCCTTCGACCGCAAGCGTACGGTGCACAAGGAAGTTAAGTGATTTAGCGCTTCGCGTCTGCGAAGCTCCGTAGGGTAGTAGCACAATGGCAGTGCAGCGGTCTCCAAAACCGCCTATAGGAGTTCGATTCTCTTCTACCCTGCCAATTTATTTCCGAGGATGAGATGAAAGCGCTGTTGAACCGTGTAAAGGGATACCTCACTGAAGTGAAGGGCGAAGCCCGTCGGGTTTCCTGGCCGGACAAGCACGAGCTGTACGATTCGACGCTCGTGGTGATTGCCTTTATCGTCATCCTCGCAGTTACCACGCTGGTGTGTGACAAGGCCATTCAGCTGTTTATCCAGCTTGTTCACGCGGGTGCGTGAGAAAGGTCGGGCGCACATGAAGAAGGATTGGTTTGTCATCCAGACCTTGACCGGCAAGGAAGGCAAGGTCAAGGAATCCATCGAAGCTCGTGTCAAGAAGGAAGAGATGCACGAGTACATCGGCACCTGCCTCATCCCCACGGAGAAGGTGACCGAGACGAAGGATGGCAAGAAGCGCACGATCAACCGGAAGGTGTTCCCTGGTTACGTGCTGGTCGAGATGGCACTCTACACGGGTGGAGAGGGTGCCGACACGGAGCCGCGCAAGCGGGTCGTCGTCGACCGGACGTGGCAGTTCCTGCGCGAAACGCCCGGCGTGATCATCGGCTCCTGGCTCAAGCGGCTTCCGACGCCGCTGTCGCAGGCCGAACTGGACGCAATCATCTCGACGAAGCCGTCCCAGGCCGCCGAGAAGCCGCGTCCGAAGGTTGTTTTCACCGTCGGCGAGACGGTTAAGCTTAACGAGGGCGCGTTCATGGGCTTGACGGGCCTCGTTTCCATGGTGGATCCTGACAAGGGCAAGCTCAAGGTTGAGGTTCAGGTCTTCAGCCGCAAGGTCCCTGTCGATGTCGACTACTGGCAGGTCGAGAAGCTGTCCGCTGAGGACATGGCTGCTCAGCCCCAGGCCTAGGCATCTGGTTTGCAGGCCGTTCGTACCGGTTGGGATGCCGGGAGGCTTTGCAGAAAGAGAAGGTAGCAAATGGCTAAGAAAGTCAAGGGAGTTGTCAAGCTCCAGATTCCCGCCGGCGCCGCGAATCCCGCTCCGCCCGTGGGTCCTGCGCTCGGTTCCGCCGGCGTGAACATCATGCAGTTCTGCAAGGAGTTCAACGCCAAGACGCAGAAGCAGGCCGGTCTCGTGATTCCGGTCATCATCACCGTTTACCAGGACCGCAGCTTCTCGCTGCAGTTCAAGTCGCCGCCCGCCAGCGTGCTCCTGAAGAAGGAAGCCGGCCTGGAGAAGGGTTCGGGCGTTCCGAACAAGAACAAGGTCGGTAAGGTCACCAAGGCCCAGCTCCAGAAGATCGTGGAGATGAAGAAGGCCGACCTCAACACGACCGACGTCGAAGCGGCGATGCGCATGATCGCCGGCACCGCCCGCAACATGGGCATCGAAGTCGTGGACTGAAAGGAACGCACCCATGAAGCGTAGCAAGCGTTATCAGAACACCCTGAAGGCGGCTCCGAAGAAGCCCGTCAGCATCGCCGAGGCGATCAAGTTCATCAAGGAGCACCCCGGTTCCAAGAAGTTCGACGAAACGGTCGACGTCTCCATGCGCCTGGGCGCGGACATCACCAAGACGGACACGCCTGTCCGCGGCACGGTGAAGCTTCCCGCCGGCTCCGGTAAGGACGTCAAGGTCGTCGTTTTCGCCGGTGGCGACCACGCCGAAGAGGCGAAGGCCGCGGGTGCCGACTTCGTCGGTCTCGACGACCTCATCGACAAGATCATGAAGGAAGGCTGGACGGACTTCGACGTCGCCATCGCGACGACGGAAGCCATGAAGAGCGTCCGCAAGTGCGCGCGCGTCCTCGGTCCCCGCGGCCTCATGCCGAACCCCAAGACGGGCACGGTGACGGACGATCCCGCCACGGCCGTCAAGGAGGCCAAGGCTGGCAAGGTCGACTTCCGCATGGACAAGACGGGCAACTGCTGCGTCATCGCCGGCAAGCTCTCGTTCGACGCGGACAAGATCCTGGCGAACGTGAACGCCGTCGTCGAGGCCGTCCAGGCTGCGAAGCCCAACAACGTGAAGGGCGTCTTCATCCGCTCGCTCACGATTTCCTCCACGATGGGCGTCGGCGTCCCGTGCACTCTGGCCGCCGAGTAAGGAGATTTGAACCATGAGAATCGAAAAGGTTTCCATCCTCAACGAAGTCGTCCAGCGCGTCAAGGACTCGGACTACTGCTTCATCATCAACTACGGCGGCGTCGACGTCGTGAAGATGGCCGCGCTCCGCGCCGATCTGCTTGCGTGCGACTCCCGTCTGCTGGTCGTGAAGAACACGTACCTCGCCAAGGTTGCGAAGGAGATGTCCTGGTCCGACAGCATTGAGTCGATGCTCTCCGGTCCGACTGCCATCGTGACGGGCAAGGGTGAGCCGACCGCGGTCGCCAAGGCCGTCGTGAAGTTCGTCGAGGGTTCCGATGGCCGCGCGTCCGTCAAGGGCGCCGACTACGACGGCAACATCGTCGACGCGAAGATGGTCGAGGCCCTCTCCAAGATTCCGGGCAAGAACGAGCTCCGTGCGACGTTCCTCATGCTCCTCAAGGAGCCGGCGACCCGCCTGGCCCGCGTCCTCTCCGAGAAGGCGAAGAAGGCCGAGTAAACATTCAAGGGGTGGGGTGCCACTCTCTGGCGCCCCGTCCTTTCGTAAAACAGAATCCGGCGGATGAAACACGCCGTCGGTTGAAAAAAGAAAGAAGACAAGAAAATGACGAACGAAGAGCTCATCAAGGAACTGTCGGGCAAGACGGTCCTCGAAATCAACGAACTCGTGAAGGCGCTCGAAGAGGCGTGGGGCGTTTCCGCCGCCGCTGCCGTCGCCGTTGCCGGTCCTGCCGCCGGTGCCGCTCCGGCCGAGGAGAAGACGGAGTTCGACGTGGTCCTCAAGGCCGCCGGTGCGAACAAGATCGCCGTCATCAAGGAAATCCGCGCGATCACGGGCCTGGGTCTGAAGGACGCCAAGGACATGGTCGAGGGCGCGCCCAAGACGGTCAAGGAAGGCGCCACGAAGGAAGACGCCGAGAAGATCGCGGAGCAGCTCAAGAAGGCTGGTGCCGAGGTCGAGATCAAGTAAGCGGTTCCCGTTTACGAGATTCAGAAAGGGCGTGCCGCACGGCGCGCCCTTTTTTTGCTATACTACACCGTCATGAACAAAGCGATTATCACCGTCGTCGGCAGGGACACCGTCGGGATCCTTGCCAGGGTTTGCACGTGCCTTGCAGAAAACGGCGTGAACATCCTCGACATCTCCCAGACCGTCGTCCAGGAATACTTCAACATGATGATGATCGTGGATGCGTCTTCGGCTCGGAAGCCCTTCGCGGATCTGGGCACCGAACTGGCCGACATCGGCAAGGAGATGGGCCTTCAGATCAAGTGCCAGCGCTCCGAGATCTTCGAGAAGATGCACCGGGTCTAGTTCCGGTTCCCGCGATTCCCCTTTGGACGGACGAGACATGATCAACATTAGCGAAGTCCTTGAAACCAACAAGATGATCCAGGACGAGAACCTGGACGTGCGCACGATCACGATGGGCATCAGCCTGCTGGACTGCGCCGATTCCAGCCTGGAAAGGACGTGCGCGAACATCTACGCCAAGCTCCTTCGCTATGCGGGGCGGCTGGTGAAGACGGGCGAGGACATCTCCCGCGAGTTCGGCGTGCCGATCGTCAACAAGCGCATCTCCATCACCCCGGCTGCGCTTGTCGGCGCGGCCTGCTGCCATTCGTCCGCGGACTTCGTCGAGATCGCGAAGACGCTGGACCGCGCCGCGCGCGAGCTGGGCGTCAACTTCCTGGGGGGCTATTCCGCGGTCGTCTCCAAGGGCATGACCCCGGCCGATGAGCTGCTGATCCGTTCGATTCCCGAGGCGCTGGCCGTGACGGACCGCATCTGCTCCAGCGTCAACGTGGGCTCGACGAAGACGGGCATCGACATGGACGCCGTCCGTCTCATGGGCGAGATCGTCCGCGAGACGGCCGAGCGCACGAAGGACCGCGATTCGCTGGGTTGCGCCAAGCTCGTGGTGCTTTGCAACGCCCCGGACGACAATCCGTTCATGGCGGGCGCCTTCCATGGCGTGACGGAGGCCGACGCGATCATCAACATCGGCGTCTCCGGCCCCGGCGTCGTCAAGTACGTGCTCGAACAGATTCGCGGCGCGGACTTCGAGACCCTCTGCGAGACGATCAAGCGCACCGCGTTCAAGATCACGCGCGTCGGCCAGCTCGTCGCGCAGGAGGCCTCTCGTCGATTGGGCGTGCCTTTCGGCATCATCGACCTATCCCTCGCCCCGACGCCGGCGATTGGCGATTCGGTTGCGGACATTCTCAAGGAAATCGGCCTCGAGCATCCCGGTGCGCCGGGAACGACGGCCGCGCTCGCGCTGCTGAACGACCAGGTCAAGAAGGGCGGCGTCATGGCGAGTTCCTACGTCGGCGGCCTTTCCGGCGCGTTCATCCCGGTGTCCGAGGACCAGGGCATGATCGACGCGGTGAACGCCGGGGCGCTGACCATCGAGAAGCTCGAGGCCATGACATGCGTCTGCTCCGTCGGGCTGGACATGATCGCCGTTCCCGGTGACACGCCCGCGACGTCGATTGCCGGCATCATCGCCGACGAGGCCGCGATCGGCATGGTCAACCAGAAGACGACCGCCGTGCGCATCATCCCCGTCATCGGCAAGTCCGTTGGCGACACCGTCGAATTCGGCGGCCTCCTCGGCCACGCGCCGGTCATGCCGGTCAACCGGTTTGACTGTTCGCGCTTTGTCGGGCGCAAGGGCCGCATCCCGGCCCCCATCCACAGCTTCAAGAACTAGGCCGCGCGCCGTGCGGCGCGCAGGCCCTCCGGAGACAATCCCGATGGCATTTCCCCTTCGCCGCCTACATGCGCTTCTGCGGACGCTGCTGCTGTCCTTCCTGGTCCTCGGTGCCGCTGCCTCGTGCTCCGCGGCCTGGTACTGGCCGTTCGATTTCAATCCGGACAGTACGAACAAACCTCCGCGTCTCCACCGCCTGCTGGAGAAGGCGAACGACTATATCGAACTTGCCGAGGACGAGGCTCTTTCCGGCGAAGGGGACAAGGCGATCGAGAACTATCGGCTTGCGTTGTCCGAACTCGACCGCGTGGAGGCCGAGAACCCGGAGCGTGCGGATTCCCCGGAGTTCGCCCCCCTGCGAAACAAGCGCGCGACCTGCACGGCCGCGATCGACGCCATCCGCTTCGAGCAGATCACATTGAACGCGAGGGCCGTCGCGCTGACGAACACGAAGGAGCTCGAGAAGAAATGGCGGCGCAAGCACAACCTGCTCACGCCTGAGGACATCGCGGAGGACAAGGCCGAGGAAGCCCGGAAGAAGGCCGAGCAGGATGCGAAGGCCGAGAAGGATGGAGAAGGGGACGGACAGGTTGCCCGGGAGGGCAAGGACGGAACGGCGACGCCCCGGCGGGCCGAGGGCGGCGCCTCGTTCGAATCACGGCGCACGGAGGCATTGAACGCGCTTCGCCGGCAGGACTATGCGGCCGCGGACGCCCTGCTCAAGGAGTTGGCCGCCGAACGCCCGGACGATCTCCAGACCGCGCTCATGTCCGCGGCGGTGGAGGCGGGCCGGGGACGCGACCATGCCGCGCGGCGAACGTTGGAGGCCGCCATGAAGGCCCATCCCGAGTCCTACCTCCCTTGCTACAATCTCGCCAGCATCACGCTGAAGCTGGGCGAGCCCGTGGCGGAGGCGCGGAGATTCTATGAAAAGGGACGGGCGCTGGGCGGCCCCCGCAACGAGGCCCTGGAGGAGAACCTGAAATGAAGAAAGCTGCCCTCGCGTGCCTGCTGGCGACCGGCTTCCTGCTGCCGGCGGAGCCCGACACCCCCGTCGAGGTGGTGGCGGGAGGGGCGAAGGCGCCGCCCGCGCTCGGCCTCGAATCGACCGCGGACGAAGTGCTGCGCGCCTGCCGTGCCATGCTCCCCGTGCGGCCCGTCGAGTTGAAGGGGTCCTTGATCCGCCGCAACCGCAAGGGCATCGTCTCCAGCGAGCACGACTACCGCCTTGTCATGCGGCGCGGCTCGGAACTCTCTCTGCTCACAATCCGGCTGATGCGCCACGGCGAGACGAACGAGGTTGCCTCGGTCACGATTTCGCGGAAAGAGGGTTCGTCGCCCGTCATCCGTCTTGCGTCCGCAGGCTCGGCTGAAGAGGAGATCGTCGGTTCGCCGCTGGCGCGCGTGCTGGACACGGACGTGACCTGGCTGGACCTGACGTTCGACTTCCTGTGGTGGAAACAAGCCGCTTACGAGGAGTCGCGTGAAGGAGAGAGCATCCACGGACAGAAGTGCTCGGTCATCCTCGTCAAGCCCGACGTGCCGGTCGATGGCCTGTCCGCCGTCCGCCTCTGGGTCGACAAGAAGACGGGCTGCCTGATGCAGGCGGAACAGGTGGGAACAGATGGCAAGCCCCTCCGGCGTCTCTGGGGAACGCGCGTCAAGAAGTTCGACGGCAAGTGGATGGCGTCTGTGATCGAAGTCGAGACGGAAGGTGTCCGCCACCGCACGAAGATCACGGTTGACGGCGTCACGGAGCTTTGAGCCGCGTTCTGCCCTTGACCGTCCGCACCATCGGGGATAAAATATCAGACCATAGCAAGGAGAATACTGCGAAATGAAGAAACCCGTTAAAATCGCGCTGGCGGTTCTCATCGGAATCGTCGCGCTGGTCCTGATCGCCGTCCTTTCCATTCCGCTCTGGTTCGGCCCGACCGCTGCCGCCGTGGCACGGAAGGCCGTGCCTCTGTACACCGGCTGCGACTTCAAGATCGAGAGCATCTCCTTCAATCCGTTCTCCGGGAAGTTCGACATCGTCGAGGCGCACCTTTCCAACCCGAACGGCTACGACGCTCCCGAGGCCTTCAGCGTCTCGACGGTCCATGTCGACGTGGTGGTCGGTTCGCTCCTCTCGGACACGATCCATATCCGCGACATCACGATCGAGAATCCCTTTGTCAGCTACGTGTTCGATGACGCGGGCTCCAACAACTTCGAGCGCATCGTCGCGTACGCGAAGGGCAAGCTCGGCATTTCCGAGAAGCAGGACGCCGAGACGGCCGACGAGAAGAAGACCGAGGAAAAGAAGGACGAGGGCGCCGGCAAGAAGGTTATCATCGACCGCCTGGCCATCAACGGGACGCAGGTCAAGTACCGCATGCTCACGCTTCCCATCCCCGTCCCCACGCTCACGGACATCGGCAAGAAGTCCAATGGCGCCACTTTCTCCGAGGCCGTCAACTCCGTCTGGGAGAAGATGCAGGGGTCCTTTACCTCGATCGGCTCTGGCCTCGGTTCCGCGGCCAGCGCGCTTGGCGACGGCGCGACGAACGCGCTCAAGGGCGCGGCGAATCTGCTGGGCAGCGGCAAGGACGGCGCAGCCGGGGGTGCGAAGGCCGTTTCCGACGGCGCGAAGGACGCCCTCAAGAAGGTTGGCAACCTTTTCGGCAAGTAAGATGTCGATGAAGGGGAAGACGGTTCATCTGGTCGGCATCGGTGGCGTGGGCATGAGCGCCCTCGCCCAGGCCTTCTTGGACGCCGGCTTCGCCGTCACCGGAGCCGACCGGTCTCTAGGGTCCGGGGACGGCCCGCGGACGCCGGTTCTCGTCGCGCTTGAGCGCCAGGGTGTCCGGCTGTATCCCGACGACGGGACGGGGGTGGATGCACAGACGTCGCGCGTCGTCGTCTCGACGGCCGTCGAAGAGACCAACGCGGGACTGCGCCGGGCGCATGCGCTCGGCATCCCCGTGACCCATCGCGCCGCGGCCCTGGCCGAGCTGTTGTCCTCACGGCGCCTCGTCGCTGTGGCGGGCACCTGCGGCAAGTCCACCGTGACCGCGATCCTCGGGCATCTCCTCGCCTGCTCCGGCTTCGACCCGCTTGTTGTCAATGGCGCGCAGATCGTCGGCTGGGACGCGGGCGGCACGCGCGTGGGGTCGACCCGGAAGGGCGCCGGCGAATACGCCGTGGCGGAGGTGGACGAGAGCGACAAGTCGCTTGTCGCCTTCAAGCCCCATGCGGCCATCGTCACGAACGCCTCCGCGGACCACTACTCCAAGGAGGAGATGGACGAGGTCTTCGACGCCTTCGTCCGGGATGTTCCCGGCCCCGTCGTCGATGGCCGGCGCGAAGCGATCGTGCCGTCGGACGTCGCTCGCGCGATTCCGCTTCCGGGCGAGCACAACGCGGTGAATGCCGAGTGCGCGTTGCGCATGGCGCGCGCACTCGGCGCGGACCCCGTCGCGCTCGCGGCGGCTATCCGGACCTTTCCCGGAGTGGACCGCCGCCTCCAGCGCGTGGGCGACTGCCTGGGCGCGGCCGTGTACGACGACTACGCGCACAACCCCGAGAAGCTGCATGCGATGCTGACGACGCTGCAGGCCGCCTTCCCGAAGGGCGTCGCCGCCGTCTGGCGTCCGCATGGGTATGCGCCGCTGCGGAAGATGATGGACGCGCTGGCGGAGATGTTCCGCGCGACGTTGCGTCCGCAGGACTTGCTGCTGCTCTTGCCGGTCTACGACGCCGGTGGCACGACGGACCGTTCCGTCAATTCGGATGCGCTCGCGGCGAAGCTCGCCGACGCGCCCGTTCGTCTCGTGCAGGATCTTGAACAGGCGGAGGAAGTTCTCCGCGCGCAGGCACCGGCGTGCGGTGCGCTTGTCGCGTGCGGCGCACGCGATCCGGGACTCCCGGTTCTCGCACGCCAGCTCGCTGGAAAGGAATGAAGACGATGAAGACGAAGCTTGTGTTCGCGCTTGCCGCCGTACTTGCGGCGGCCCCGTTCGTCGCGGCATCCGCCGCCAAGGATGAGAAAAAGGACGCCGCCGCGGAACAGACGGACGGCCCTACGCCCGAGCAGCTGAAGGCTCGGAAGGCGAAGAGGCCCAGCTACACGAAATTCGCGGACGCGAAGGCCGCCGCCGAGAAGTGCGGACTCCCCCTGCTGGTCGCGGCCCTCCCCGACCTGTCCGGTCCCCAGGGCGCCGGCATCGCGATGCTGAAGCAGAAGGTCCTGAACAACAAGGACTTCATGAAGGACTTCGCGGCGCAGAACTGCGTGTTCGCGTTCATGAAGATCAAGCCCGACAGCAAGAATCCGAAGGTCGTCGACACGAGGCCGATGAAGGAGCCCGAACTCAAGTTCATCGAGAACTTCGCCGTCAACAAGCAGATGATCGCGAAGGCGAAGCAGCAGAAGCAGGATGAACCCAAGTACACGGACATGAAGTTCTACCCGGCCATCATCTGCATGGACTCCAAGTGCGAGAAGGAACTGTTCCGTCTGGCCAGCTACGACAAGGACGGTGGCTTCGGCGTCTGGCTGTCGCAGGTCGTGGACATGTTCCGCTCGGCCGGCATCGAGCCCGTCCTCTCTCCGCGCGTCACCAAGATCGTCGAGAACCCCGACGATCCGAAGAAGTGGAAATAGTCCGATGCCCGAAATGCAGTCTTTCGTCTACCCGAAGTGCAGACTCATGGCGGGTCTGGGAAACCAGGCCCTCCTTGACATGCTGCTGGCGCGCTTCAACGCCCAGGCCGTCGACGACGTCCGCCTCTCCGAGACGAGTGGCTGGTCGTCGAAGCTGACCACGCTGGCCGCTGAGACGTCCGTCGCCGGGAAGGGCACGTACCGCGGGCGCGAAAAGCGCACCCTGACGTTCGCCCCTTCGAAGAAGCCTGGCTGGTGGATCCGCCGGACGGACATCCCGGAGCAGCTCGACACGGCCGTCGACATCGCCAATCTCTGGGAGTCCGCGGGACGCCTCGTCCTGCGCAGCGGCTCCCCGCACAACTATCTGCGGATGGTCGAGCACATCATCGCGCTCAAGGCCGGACTCGGCCTTGACAACGTCGTGCTCAAGACGAACTCCGGCGACCCGCCCCTGTTCGACGACTCCTCTCTCCCGATGGTCGAGGCCGTCCAGAAGGCGGGCATTGTCGAGACGGATGCGGACGCCACGTACGTCACGGTGAAGGAGCCGATCGCGTTCTGCCGCCCCCAGGGGAAGAAGTGCGACAACGGGGACTTCCTCCTGTTCATCCCCGACGACGGTTCCCGGCGCCTCCGCCTCGACGTGGCAATCAACTGGAACACGGTCATCGGCAACCAGCGCATCGTCTTCGACGTGACGCCGGACACGTTCAAGTACGGGTCCTACGCCCGCACGAACGCGACGCGGCAGCAGTTCCGCTATGTGAAGCTCTTCGGCTGGACGCGCGCCGACTGGCGCCACCTCGGCTACGACATGAACAACATCCTCATCCATGGCGACCGTTGGTACGGGACGCCCCGCTTCGAGCTGAAGCCGGAGGAGGAAGGCAAGCCGAGCAAGTTCCTGGAACCCGTCTGGCACCGCGCCACGCTCGACCTGCTGGCCGCGCTTGCCCTGACGGGCTCCGACCGCTTTGTCGGCACCGTGGTCAGCTACCGCGCCGGCCACACGCAGGACTGCGACGCCGTCCGCGCGCTCTACCGCAACGACCTCCTCGTCCGCGCCTAGGCCATGGAGGCGGGGGGAGAAGGTCGGTTCATACCGCGTCGTTCGCCTCCTCGGGCGGGGCGGAATGTCCGAACTGAGGAAGCTCAGGATCGCTGAGCAGGGCAGGGTGGCGCACTTTCAGAGCATGGGCTTCTTTCTCGACCTCCCCCGCCACGACGTCCATCATCGTGTTCGACACGCTCGCCACGCCCCGGAATGTCGCCCCTCGGGCTGGGGACAGGAGGACGTGCTGGGCCTGCTGAAATACGAAAAGCAGGCTGCCGATCCGTTGCGAATCGCCATTTCCGGGAAGGACGAGAAGCTGTGGGTGGTCAGCCGCAAGGGTACGGACAGACGAATCGCGGTCACCGGGAACTTTGCCGATTGGTCCTATGCCATCCGCCTCGTCGTCGGTCCGGACATCGAGAAGATCACGCGCGAGAAGTTCGGCGCGGCGAAGAAGTCGGGACGTTTGGTCCCGATGGAGGTCTTCCCCGAGACGCCGCAGGCCCTGCTGAAGCATGTGGCCGAGCTGGCCGCCTGGCGCGTCCCGCTGTCGCCCCCGCCGTCTCGCCCGAGGAACTGGACGCCGAGGCCGCGTTGCCCGACGCGGGCACGGTCCCGGACGTGAAATGGCGCTTCGCCTGCCACCAGACTGCCGTGTCGCGCGTCCTGACGCAGCGCGCGCTCTCCGTCCAGAGCCGCGAGGTCTACCGTCTCGCCACGGTCGAGGGCCTCTCGAACAACGCGGCCGCGAAGCGCCTCGGCATGTCCGCCGCTGCCGTGCGCATGGTCCGCAGCCGGGTCGAGCGGATGGTCGCCGCCATCGAGGAGTCCCTCTTCCGCTAATTCCCTGATCCTCCCGTATGCGCATCGCGGGCCTTCTGGTGGCCCCCCTCCCCGTTAGCCCCGGATCGCTCCGAGGCGAAATCCGAAGTCCTACAGGAGCGAGTCAGACGCCCCTCCGCGTTCGCCCCGGATCGCTCCGAGGCGAAATCCGAAGTCCCACAGGACCGAGTCAGACGCCCCCTCCGCGTTGGCCCCGGATCGCTCCGAGGCGAAATCCGAAGTTCCGCAGGACCGAGTCAGACGCCCCCTCCGCGTTCGCCCCGGATCGCTCCGAGGCGAAATCCGAAGTTCCGCAGGAGCGAGTCAGACGCCCCCTCCGCGTTCGCCTGGACCGCTCC
>JAEDMC010000071.1 GCA_016303225.1 Kiritimatiellia bacterium | reverse complement strand
TCGGCGGCCCGTGCATGGTCCGCGCCTCGGCGAAGAACTACCTGCGCGTCGCCTCGGTCACCAATCCTCTTGACTACGGCAACATCGCGAACGAGCTTGCGGACCACAACGGCACGCTCGGCCTCGACACGCGCTTCAAGCTGATGAAGAAGGCCTTCACCCACACGGCCGAGTACGACACGGCGATCTCGAAGTTCTTCACGACGAGAACTTGGCAGGAAGTGGACGGGACGTATAACCAACATTGACCAACTGCATGTTATTCGAGGCATTCAAGAAGATGCGGGAGGAGCGGCCGTTCTCGGCCGCTTTCCTGGTGACGAGCGGAGACTTGGCGCTCCCGATCACCTGGAAGCAGTTTACGGACGACATCGACATCGTCGTCCATCTCATCCGCACCTACGCGCCCGGGGCCAAGTTCGGCCTTTTGGGCGAAAATTCTTATGAGTGGATGGTCGCGCACGCGGCGTGCCTCTTTTCGGGCGCGGTGGCGATTCCGGTCGACATAAACCTGACGGCGGTGGAGATCGCCGAGCGGATGCGCTTTACGGGTGCGGTGGCGCTGATTCATTCCTCGCTCCACGAGGACAAGGCGCACGAGGCGGGGAAGATGGTCCCGGGGCTCGTCGTCGCCGGTTTCGGCACCATCAAGACGGAACGGTTCCTGGACAAGCTGCGCGGAGCCTTCGGCCTCAAGGACAGCGTCTGGCAGCAGGATCATCTCGAGCTGGACGAGGACTCGACGGGTGAGCCTCAGACTTCGATGATCGTCTTTACGTCGGGGACGACTTCGACGCCGCGCGGCGCGGAGCTGACGGTCAAGGCGCTGGAGACCTTCTGCGAATGGGCGGGCGCCTGCCTGCCGATGAAGCCCGGCGATCGTTCGCTGATGCTTTTGCCGCTGCACCACATCTTCGGCGTGTGCGTCACGTATCTCATGCTGTCGAAGGGCGTGGCGCTGGGCGTGTGCCCCGATTTCAGGCGTATCTACGACGCGTTCGAGCGCTTCCGCGTCAATTACGCGTTCTTGGTTCCGGCCTTGGCGGAGATTCTCGGTCAGAAGATCCAGCAGAAGGGCAAGTCGGCCGAGGCGGCGCTCGGGCAGCCGATCGACTGGATTCTCATCGGCGGCGCGGCGTTGCCGCGGCGCACGTACGAGCATCTGACGGCGCTTGGGGTCAAGACGGTGACGGGGTACGGTCTCACCGAGACCTGTGCGGCCTATTCGATCACGCCGATTGACCGCGATCCGCACGTCGGCGCACAGGGGCATGTCTCCGAGGCGAGGGACGTTGAGACCAAGGTTTCGCCGGAAGGCGAACTGCTCATCAAGGGGCCGTGCGTCATGAAGGGCTACTACAAGCAGCCGGAGAAGACGGCGCAGGTCATCGACGTGGACGGCTGGTATCATACCGGCGACATCGGCTCGATTGACGCGGACGGCTATGTCTGGATCACGGGTCGGAAGTCCCGGACGATCATCCTCTCGTCCGGCAAGAAGATCGCGCCGGAGGAACTGGAGGAGAAGCTTCTGACGCTCCCGGGCGTCCGCGAGGCCGTCGTGAGCGGCGAGGGCGAGACGCGCGACATCAAGGCCGAGGTGTATCCGTCGATGTCCGAGGAATTCGTCCACAAGGCGATCGGCGAGCTCAACCTGACCTTGCCGGTCTACAAGCGCATCAAGACGGTCGTTATTCGCAAGGAGCCGTTCCCAAGAACAACTTCAGGAAAGATTAAAGTTTAAACCTAGACGCGGCCGAATTTAGGTTAAATCGAGTATGAAAGAGCCGAACGAGAAGAAGATTGCGGGGCTGGTGAGGGAATTGCTGATCGAGCTCGGGGAGGATCCCGAGCGCGAGGGCCTGAAGAAGACCCCCGTGCGGGTGGCGAAGTCGCTCGCCTATCTGACGCGGGGTTACCGGCAGAAGATGAAGGCGGTGGTGAACGGCGCGTATTTCAAGTCCGGCACGAACCACATGGTGATCCTGAAGGACATCGAACTTTATTCGCTGTGCGAGCACCACATGCTGCCGTTCTTCGGCAAGTGCGCGATCGGCTACATTTCGAAGGGCAAGGTGTTGGGCGTCTCGAAGCTGGCGCGCATCGTGGACATGTTCGCGCGGCGGCTGCAGATCCAGGAGCGGATGACCGAGGAGATCGCGAACGCGATCATGGCCGAGACGAAGGCGGAGGGCGTCGGCGTCGTCATCCGGGCGAAGCACCTCTGCATGATGATGCGCGGGGTCGCGAAGCAGAACAGCGAGATGGTCACTTCGGCCGTGCTCGGGTCGTTCAGGTCTGACGAGCGGGTACGTCAGGAGTTCCTTTCGCTCATCAAGTAGGCGAAACCATATGAAGAGGATGCCGACGGACGATGGAAAAACACTACCTTTCGGCGGATGACTATCTGCGCGATTCCTGGCGGCTCGCCGCTGCGGTGAAGGCGTCCGGCTGGCAGCCGGACATCCTGATCGCCCTCTGGCGTGGCGGCGCGCCGGTCGGCATCGCGCTGCACGAGTACTTCAAGGTCTCGGGCTGGCCGGTGAAGCACATTCCGCTCAAATGTGCGAGTTACGACGGCATCGGGGAGAACCACGGTGTTGTGGCGTTCACGCACGGGGACATCATCTTCGGCATGCTCCGCAAAGGCGACAAGGTCCTGGTGGTCGACGACGTGTTCGACACGGGCAAGACTGCGGCCGCAGTCAAGCAGCGCGTCGAGGCGACAGGCGCTGAAATGCGGATGGCTTGCGTTTACTGGAAGCCTCAGAAGAACATCACGTCCCTGAAGCCCGATTACTACGTGAAGGACGTCGGCCTTGACTGGATCGTCTTCCCGCACGAGATCGAGGGACTTACAAGGGACGAGATTCGGACGAAAGACCCGCTTTTGGCAGACCTCCTCGGCTGAAAAAGTGTATAATATGCAACCTTATGAAAAGGTTGCTGACGATTCAGGACATCTCGTGTGTCGGGCAGTGTTCGACGACGGTCGCGCTGCCGCTTATTAGCGCCTGCGGAGTGGAATGCGCAATTCTTCCGCCGGCGCTGCTTTCCAATCATACGGCTGCGGGTTTCAAGGGCTGGAGCTTCTGCGATCTCACGGCAGAACTTCCCAAGGTTGAGGCGAAGTGGGTCGAACAGGACATCAAGTTTGAGGCCTTCTACACCGGATACGTGTGCGAATCGCACATCGATCCGATTCTTTCGATCTTCAAGAGCTGTGCGAAGCCGGACGCCGTGCGCATTGTCGATCCGGCGATGGCCGACAACGGTGTCCTCTACAGGGGCTTTGCCGCGGACTTCCCGACAAAGATGGCGCGGCTTTGCAACGGGGCGGATTATCTCCTGCCGAACCTCACGGAGGCGGCGCTTCTCGTTGGACAGGAACCGAAGCTCTCCAGATACACGCAGACCGAAATTGAGTCGCTGATTGCCAAGCTTCACGCAATCGGCGCGAAAACCGTGGTTTTGACAGGCGTCTCCTTCAATGAGAACGAGCTTGGCTCGGCGGTTTCGGACGGAAAGACGGTTGAATATGACTTCAATCAGCGTATTCCGTGCATGTTCCACGGCACTGGCGATGTCTTCGCTTCGGTCTTCGCAGGCGCGATTCTCCGCGGCAAATCCGCGCTTGAAGCGGCGGCGCTGGCGGCCGACATTGTTTGCGAGGCCATTACTGCAACCGATCGAGATCATTGGTACGGCGTGAGCTTTGAAAAAGCGATTTTCTCGTTGGCCTCTGCCCTGCAGTAGACAATTTTTCAAATAATTGATATAATTTCGCCTTGTCTTTTCAAAATACAGAAGGATTGCGGATGAAAGAGATCATTGGAACACTGGAGGCGAAGGGGCTGAAGGTTGGCATTGTCGTCAGTCGTTTCAACAGCTTCCTGACCGAACAGTTGGTGAAGGGCGCGGCGGATGCCTTTGTCCGTCTTGGCGGAGATGAGAAGAATCTTGTTTTGGTGCGCGTTCCCGGCGCTTATGAAATTCCGCTGGCGGCGCAGAAGCTGGCGAAGAAGGGCGTTGACGCTATTGTCGCACTGGGCGCGGTTGTGCAGGGCGCGACGGCGCATGCGGACCTCATCAACGAGACGACCGCGCGTGCGTTCAACCAGATTTCGCTGGAAGCGGGCGTTCCGGTCCTCGACGGTGTCGTCTCGGCCGAGAACCTTGAGCAGGCGATCGAGCGCTGCGGTACGAAGCAGGGCAACAAGGGATTTGCGGCGATGCAGTCGGCGATTGAGATGGCCAACCTGCTGAAGCAGATGTAGTTGTAGTTTGAAGTTGTAATTGTCGATTCGAAAGAAGAAAGAGAGAAGAAAATGGCTAAAGAAGTGAAGAAGGTTGCGTTTCTGACAGCGGGCGGTTTGGCTCCGTGCTTGAGCTCCTCGATCGGGTTCCTGATTGACGAGTACACCAAGAAGTCCCCGAAGACGGAGATGATCGGCTACGTGAACGGCTACATGGGCCTTCTGAAGGGCGATTCGATTCCGGTGACGGACGTGGTCCGCAAGCAGGCGCTCATCCTGACGAAGCACGGCGGTTCGCCGATCGGCAACAGCCGCGTGAAGCTGACGAATGTGAAGGACTGCGTGAAGCGCGGCCTGGTGAAGGAAGGCGAGGATCCGCTGAAGGTTGCGGCCGACCAGCTCGTCAAGGACGGTGTGGACGTGCTCCACACGATCGGCGGCGATGACACGAACACGACGGCGGCCGATCTCGCGGCGTATCTCGCGAAGAACAACTATCCGCTGATCGTCGTCGGCCTGCCGAAGACGATCGACAACGACGTCTATCCGATCAAGCAGTCGCTCGGCGCGTGGACGGCCGCCGAGGAGGGCGCGAAGTTCTTCATCAATGTCGTCAAGGAGAACAGCGCGAATCCGCGTGCCCTCACGATTCACGAGGTCATGGGCCGCAACTGCGGCTGGCTCACCTACAAGACGGCCCAGTACTACCGCAAGATGCTCAAGCAGCGTCTCAAATTCCTGCCTGAGTTTAACCTCACGCTTGAGCGTCAGGACGTCCATGCGGTCTATGTGCCGGAGTCAAAGATCGACTTCAAGGCCGAGGCCAAGCGTCTCCTGGCGATCATGGACAAGTGGGATTCGGTCAACATCTTCGTCAGCGAGGGCGCGGGCGTCAAGGACATCATCGCCGAGATGAAGCGTCGTGGCGAGGACGTCCCGGTGGACGCGTTCGGCCATCCGCGGCTCGATAAGGTCAACGTCGGCCAGTACGTCGGCAAGCGCTTCGGAGAGCTCCTCAAGGCCGAGAAGGTCCAGGTGTTCAAGAGCGGCTACTTTGCCCGTGCGGCGGCGCCGAACAAGAAGGACCTGAAGCTCATCGAGAAGTGCGCCCGCAAGGCGGTCGAGTGCGCCCTCAACGGCGAGTCGGGCGTCGTCGGACCGGACGAGAACGCCGCGGCGAAGATCCGCGCGTGCGAGTTCTCGCGCATCAAGGGCGGCAAGCCGTTCAACGTCCGCAAGGGCTCCTTCCGCAAGATGCTGTCCGAGATCGGCCAGCCCAATCCGCGCAAGAAACGCACGGTCAAGTAAGGTCGTGGCGGGCAGGGGGGTCATCGTCGACTTCGACTTTGCCGTCGCGAACGTGGTTCTCGACGAGCTCTCCGGCAAGACGGCGAAGAAACTTCTGGAAGCGTTGAGAATCTAATGACAGGCATCGAAAGACTTCATGAGATCATGGTCCGTCTGCGCGATCCGCAGACGGGCTGTCCATGGGACCGCGTGCAGACGCTTGAAACGCTGAAGCCGTGCGTCCTCGAGGAGACGTACGAGCTCCTCGCCGCGATGGACAGGCCCGAGGACCAGGCCAACCACATCGAGGAACTCGGCGACGTCCTCCTGCAGGTGATGTTTCAGTCCGTGATGGCCGAGCAGGAGCGGCGCTTCACCTTCGACGATGTCGCGAATGCCATCGCCGACAAGCTCGTCCATCGTCATCCGCACGTCTTCGGCGACGTCAAGGCGGACGATCCGGCCACCGTGCTCCGCAACTGGGAGCAGATCAAGCAGCAGGAGCACAAGAAGGAGGCGCGGCACTCCGCGCTTGACGGCGTCCCGCCGACTCTTCCCGCGCTCCTGAAGGCGCGCCGTACGATGGAAAAGGCGAAGCGCATCGGCTATGAGGAGGACCTGAAGCCCGTCGCGATCGAAGGCGATCCGGGCGAGTTCCTCTTGCGCGTCGTCAAGTCCATCGCCGCGACCGGCGTCGATTCCGAAGCGGCTCTCGAGCAGGCGACCGCCGCCTTCGCCACGCGGTTCCGCAAGTTTGAGACGGAGAAGAAAGCCCGAGTTTGAAGATCGAAGTCCTAGAGCCGCACGGCATGTGCGGCGGCGTCAATGCCGCGATTGCCAAGGCGCTGAAGCTCAAGGACGTCTGGTGTCTTCACGAGCTGGTCCACAACGAAATCGTCATCCGCGAGCTTAAGGACCTCGGCTTCAAGTTCGTCGACCGCATCGAAGACGTTCCCGAGGGCGAGACCGTCGTCTTCTCCGCGCACGGGGTGAGCCCGGCTGTGCGGGAGACCGCGAAGGCGCGACACCTGAAGGTCGTCGACACGACGTGTCCCTTCGTCGCCAAGGTCCATAAGGCCGCGAAGGCGTTTTCCGACCGAGGGCTCCCCGTCGTCATCTTGGGCGATCCGAAGCATGTCGAAGCAAAGGGAATTGCGGGAGAGTGTGGCGAGTGGCTGCATCAGATCGCGAATCTTCGCGAATCGGGCGAATTGGCGCGAATCTCGAAAGGGCAGAAGATTGGCGTGGTCAGTCAGACTACGATGAACGCCGACGAGGTGGCGCGACAAGTCGCCGAGCTGAGGACGCGGTATGATGTCGAGACCATGGCCGAGGTCTGCCAGGCGACGAAAGAGCGTCAGGACGCGGTGAAGCGCTTTTGCGCAGGTCGGAGGTCGGAGGTCGGCGTCCTCGTTCTGGGCAGCAAGACCTCGTCCAATTCGAAGCGGCTCGCCGAGGTGGCGGCGCAGAACGGGGCGAAGGCGTTTCTCGCCGGGTCGCTCGATGAGGTGAAGGCGATTGATTTCTCGGGCATTGGGACGTTGGGCGTCACGAGCGGGGCGTCGACCCCGGAAAGGTTCTTTATGGAAGCGGTGAAGTTCTTGCGCAACGTACCGGAGCACGTGGCGATCATCATGGATGGCAACGGACGTTGGGCGACCCAGCGCGGCAAGCGGAGGGGCGAGGGACACAAGGCGGGCGCGAAGACGCTGGGCGACGTTCTCAACTGGTGCGGCGATCGCGGCATCAAGTACCTTACGGTCTATGCGTTTTCGACGGAGAACTGGAAGCGTCCGCAGGAAGAGGTGAACGGACTCATGACGCTCTTCGCGCGGATGCTCAAGTCGAAGGAGAAGGACTTCATGAAGAACAGGGTCCGCTTCCGCATGATCGGCCGCCGCGGCGATCTCTCGAAGAAGCTCCTCGACACGATCGTCGCGCTGGAGAAGAAGACCGCGCATTTTGAACGCCAGTTTCTTGTCGCCATTTCCTATGGCGGACGCGCCGAGATCGTCGATGCGGTCAATGCGGCGATCAAGAAGGGCGAGCCGCTCACCGAAGAGACGTTCCGCAACTATCTCTATGCGCCGGACGTGCCCGATCCCGATCTCGTCATCCGCACCTCGGGTGAGCTGCGCACGTCGAACTTCCTCCTCTGGGAAACGGCCTACAGCGAATACTACTTCACCGACGTCCTCTGGCCCGACTTCTCCGAAGCCGAGCTCGACAAGGCGATCGAATCCTATGCACAGCGTCACCGCCGCAAAGGCGGGGTCTAAGCGGTTATTATGACAAACTGCGACAGAAACGCAGTTTGTGTCACAGTGCAATAAAAATTTGGTATACTATTGTCATGTTCGGTTTCATGATAGGTTAACACAAAGGAGTAATTATGAACGATCATGAACTTTCTGGGCAGTCCATCTTGCCGCATCGAGATCCGTTTTTGTTCCTGGACAGGGTTGTGTCTCATGATTCGAAAGGGTCGGTGGGTGTTGTGACATTTGGCGCGGCGAGGGATTTTTTCCGCGGGCATTTTCCGGGTTATCCGGTTGTCCCTGGTGTTATTCTGCTGGAGGCCATGTGCCAGTCGGCGGCAGCAGGTGTCCTGATTGGCCAACGCGAGGGTCAGTATGCCGCAACATCGGATATTCTGTTGTTTGCGGGGGCCGACAAGGTGCGGTTTCGGCGTCCGGTGCGTCCGGATGAGGTGCTTGAGACCCATGCCAAGGTTTTGCGAGTTGGACATGGCATTGGGCGCTTCCATGTCGATGGTTATGTCGCAGGCGAACTTGCTGCAGAGGCGGACATATTTTGTGTGGCAAGGAAAGAAGGCGTGTAATGAAGATGGCTAAGGTCGTCGGGACGGGATCCTATCTGCCAGACAGGATCGTTACGAATGCAGAGGTGGCGCCGCGCATCAATTCGTCCGCAGAATGGATTTATTCGCACACCGGAATCACCTGTCGGCACGTGGCGGATTCGAGCGAAAGTGCAGCTTCGATGGGTGCGGAAGCGGGTCGCAGGGCGCTTGAATCGTCTGGGGTGAGTCCGGATGAGATCGGGTTGATCATCGTTGCGACGACGACTCCTGACTATGGTAGTTATCCGTCGACGGCGTGTCTCGTTCAAAGCGCAATTGGATGCATGAATGCGGCAGCGTTCGATTTGTCTGCGGCCTGCTCGGGATTCGTCTACGGACTTGAGATGGCAAAGGGCTGGCTCATTGGCAATACGTCGTCAAAGGCGCTCGTGATCGGGAGCGAAGTTCTTTCTCGTCAGATTGACTGGTCAGACCGTTCGAACGCGATGCTGTTCGGCGATGGTGCGGGTGCGGTCGTGCTGTCCGTTGATGATGTAGCGGACGGGCAGTCCTTTTCTGCGTCGGTGCTGGGAGCTGATGGGAGCGGGGCGCGGATGATCCACCGCGAAGCGGGGTGTCGTCTGGCGCTGTGCGACGATCCCGTGCATGAGACGGTTTCGACAGTGTCGGTTCCCTATCTCAAGATGGATGGACATGCCGTTTTCACGTTCGCCGTCCGCAAGCTGGACGAGGTCGTCCGACAGCTGTGCGCCCAGGTGTCGGTAGAGGCGTCGGCACTTGATCTCATCTTTGCGCATCAGGCGAACTTCAGGATAATCGAGGCTGTGTCGCGGCGGATGAAGCTGCCGATAGACAAGTTCTACCTCAACTTGAAGGAGGTGGGCAACACCTCATCGGCCTCGATACCTCTCTGCCTAGACAAGGCTACGCGCGACGGCTCGCTTAAGCATGGAATGCGCATTGCGCTGGCAGGCTTTGGGGCGGGACTCACATGGGCAGGGGTGCTATCCCGTTGGCCCTATCTGTGATTTGTGAAAGGAGGATGGAGATGAAGAGGGTGGTAATAACCGGAATCGGGCTCGTGACCCCTTGTGGGAACGGTACGGAAGCGACTTGGACGGCGGTGAAGGCCGGGACAAGCGGCGTCGGGCGAATCACAAAGTTCGATGCATCGCGTTGCACGGCCCAGATCGCAGGCGAAGTGCGCGGATTTGACAAGTATGTTGAGGAGAATGGACTTCTTGACCGAAAGGCTGCTCGCCACATGGGACTCTTCACCCGGTATGCCGTTGTAGCGGCTGTCGAGGCATGGAGGGATGCCGGCTATTCGGACGAACAGCTTCCGGACATGAAGCGAGTGGGGACGCTCATCGGCGTCGGCATGGGGGGCATGGATGTCGTCGAGGGTGGGTTCAAGACGCTGTTCGACCGTGGCCCCGACCGTCTCCTGCCGACCATGATTCCTGCGATGATCCCGAATGAAGCGGCAGGCAATGTCTCGATGCGTCTCGGCGCGAAAGGTCCGGCGCAGACGGTGGTTACGGCGTGTGCGAGCTCCACCGACGCGCTTGGATATGCGCTCGACATGATCAGGGCGGGACGCGCGGATGTGATGGTCGCGGGAGGCTCTGAAGCCGTCATTCAGGAGTTTTGTGTCGGCGGATTCATGAAGATGAAGGCTCTCTGCACGGCATTCAATGAAGAGCCTCATCGGGCGTCCCGTCCATTTAACCTCGATCGCTCTGGTTTCGTGATGGGAGAAGGCGCAGGCATCCTTGTGCTGGAGTCTGAAGAGCACGCCCTATCCCGGAATGCGCGGGTCTATTGTGAACTGGCTGGTTATGGCGCTACCAGCGACGCCTATCACATCACGGCTCCAGATCCAAGCGGTGCAGGGGCGATCGAGGCGATTCGGCTTTCGCTGGCTGACGCCGGTATCGCAGATGGATCGGACATTGACTACATCAATGCGCACGGCACGTCGACTCAGCTCAACGATGCCATGGAGACGAAGGCTTTCAAGGAGGTTTTCGGCGAGCGGGCTCGGAAGATCAAGGTGTCGTCCACCAAGTCAATGACTGGGCATCTGTTGGGGGCGGCCGGGGCTGTCGAGGCGGCGTTTTGCGCCCTGGCAATTCGGGATGGGTTCGTACCGCCGACGATCAATTACGAGACGCCCGATCCCGCGTGCGACCTTGACTATACGCCGAACGCAGGCGTGGCGATGCCAATCCGTGCGGCGCTTTCGACTTCGCTTGGATTTGGCGGACACAACGGGGCGTTGACATTCAGGCGTGCGAGATAGATAATGGCGATTTTCGAGGTAGATGCGTCCAAGTGCACGGGGTGCGGCGCCTGCGTGAGAGACTGCGCGTTCGGGGCTCTCCGTTTTGATGCGTCTGGTCACCCTGTTCTCGCTGCGCCAGATAAGTGCATGCGGTGTCAGCATTGTCTCGCCGTTTGCCCGACTGGAGCTGTTCGGCTAGACGGGAAAGGGGCTGAAGACTGCGTGAACGCGGATCATGCCGAGTTGCCAACGCCTGCGGCAGTCGGCAACTGGTTGCGGCTGAGAAGATCGGTTCGGCAATTCAAGGACGTGGATGTCGATCCGAGAGAGCTCGATTCGATTCTGCATGTGCTAGGCAACACGCCGACCGGATGCAATGCGCGTTCGTTGACGTTCTCATGTTTCCGGAACCGGCGGTCGATGCGGATGATGCGAGAGTCGTTCCTCGAGTTCATCGCAAGACCTTCTCGAAAACCACTGCCGCGCTGGATTGCGGTACAGATTCGGCGCATGAATGCGGACGAAGGTGATCTCTTTTTTCGCGGCGCGAGTGGTCTGCTGGTCGTTTCATCTGATCCGGCCAATCCAGCCGTGACGACTCCCAGGGAGGACGTGACGCTTGCCTGTGCCAATTTCGAACTGCTGGCCAACGCCTCGGGTATTGCCACGTGCTGGTGTGGTTTCCTGGGACTGGTCGAGCGAGAGTTGCCAGGTCTCGTGGAATGTCTGGTCGGCGTTCCTGCGGGACATCCGTTCGCCGCCATGCTGTTCGGCGTTTCGGGCATTAGGTATCCGCGCGGTGTTGCACGTGACGGAGCGGCGAGAATCGTTTACCGCTAAGCGAGAGTCGAAATCGTAGTGAGCGACATTGGTTTGCTGGCGGTGTCTTTCGTCTGATTTAGGGCTATTTTCCATAACACAAACAGAAAGGAATGAAAATGGGAGAAAACATCGAACAACGCGTTAAGAACATTGTCGTCGAACAGCTTGGTGTGAATCCCGAGCAGGTCACGCGTGAAGCTCGCTTCGTGGATGACCTCGGGGCCGATTCGCTCGACTCCGTCGAACTCATCATGGCCGTCGAAGAAGAGACGGGGCTGTCGATACCGGAGGAAACGGCGACAAAGCTGACGACTGTCGGCTCGGTCATCGATTACTTGACGGATAACTTGTAGTGTCGGAGGGAGCCTTGACATATACACAACTATTATGGTAGACTATTTGCCGTTGCTATGAATGGGAATTATTGCTATTGGTGCTTTTACTTTGCGTTTACAAGACGCGGAGCACGGGTGTCATACCGATAAGACTACAGGCAGACACGGCGAAGGCGGCCCCGCTTGAAGAACCAAGCGAGGCCGTTTCTGTTTTAACGGATCAATCACTAATCGCGAACAGCAAAAAACGAACAACAACCATGGTCATCATCATCAAGAAGGGCGCCGAGAAGGCGCAGGTTGAACATCTCAAGGAGCTTCTCCGGTCGCGGAATATCGATCCGCAGGAGACGAAGGGAGCGTTGCAGACAATCATCGGCTGTATTGGCGATGTGGCGCACCTTGACCCTGGGCTCATCGAGGCACTTGACGTCGTCGAGAGCGTGCAGCGCATCCAGGAGCCTTATAAGGCCGCGAACAGAAAGTTCCATCCCGAGGATTCCGTCTTGGAGTGCGGAGGAGCAAGGTTGGGCGGCGGGAACTTCTCGGTCATTGCCGGACCGTGCAGCGTAGAAAGCGAGGAGCAGATCGTCAGCATTGCGAAGTCCGTGAAAGCGGCTGGGGCCACGATGCTTCGCGGCGGCGCGTTCAAACCACGCACTTCGCCATACGCCTTCCAGGGGCTTGGCAAAGCGGGGCTCGACATGCTTTCGTCGGCAAAGAGGGAGACGGGACTCCCTATCGTGACGGAGCTGATGGACTTCCGGGATATCGAGCTCTTCAACGACGTGGACGTCATCCAGATCGGTGCGCGGAACATGCAGAATTTCAATCTCCTGAAGGAAGTTGGCGCCTATACGAAGAAGCCTATTCTCTTGAAGCGAGGCATGAGCGCGACATTGCAGGAACTTCTGATGAGCGCCGAATACATCATGGCGTCAGGCAATCCTAACGTTATCCTGTGCGAGCGCGGTATTCGCACGTTCGAGACGGCGCTTAGGAACACGCTTGACCTTGGCGTGGTGACGCTCCTGCACCGGCTTTCGCATCTGCCCGTCGTCATCGATCCCTCGCATGCGACCGGACATGCCTTTATGGTCGATTCGATGGCGGTCGGTGCCACGGCTGTCGGGGCGGATGGCCTCATCATCGAGGTCCATAACGATCCGGCACATGCGAGGTGTGACGGTGCGCAGAGCCAGACGCCTGAGATGTTCGCGGCGACGATGGAGCGCGTCAAGAAAGTCAGAGAGGCTGTATGCTCGCGCTGAGATTCGGACACGCCCATATAT
>JAEDMC010000274.1 GCA_016303225.1 Kiritimatiellia bacterium | reverse complement strand
CAATCCGCAGGGCGTGAAGGGCATCTACCCTGCGTGAGGACTTGCGGTGGAGTGTTATCTAAATTCGGCAGTTGGGTGAAACATAAAAACCGAAGCAAAGCCCCTGTTTCATAGCTTCAAAAGGCGATTCGCATCATTCAACTGCCGAATTTAGGATCAATGAACGTTACTTCACGTGATACGTCTTTGCGACGATCTGCCACTTGTCACCGGAACGGACGAGGGCGAACATGTCCTTGAACTTCGTCGTGCCGAAGCAGGTGTCGATTGACACGGTTGCGGTGGTCTGCGAGAGGGCCGTGACATTGAGGTTCTCGTAGGTCACGGTCTGCGGACCCGATTTGTCGAAGTAGTCGTAGAGAGCCTGGATCGGGACGGTCTTGGCCGTGCCGTTCTCGGACCACGACACCGTCGCTCCGGGCGCGAATGCCTGCTTGGCGATCTTGCTGTCGCCTTTCTCGCCGGCTGCGATGTAGAGCTTCACCGTTGCGACGATGGCATCCTTCGCGGCGGCGCAGCAGCACGGCTTGTCCTCTTCGGCAAGGCCGCAGAGCGTCAGGGCGGCGGCGGAGAAGAATGTGATCAGATGCTTCATGGCGTCCTCCTTACTTCGCGATGGTGTTCGAGTTCTGGTTGTAGGCTTTGGCGACGCACTTCCATTCGCCGTTCATCTTGATGAGGAGAAGGACATCCGTGAAGTCGATGCGACCGCCCCAGCCCTCCTCCAGGACGCGCACGGCGGCGAGCGTCTCCTCGACGAAGAGGACGTCCACGCGGGCCTTGAAGTCCGCGCCGCCCGAGACGGTGTCGACATTGTGGTAGAACTGCTCGATGGAGCCGTGTTCCAGCTTGCCGTCGAGGAATCCGAAGAGGACCGCCTCGTCGGTGAAGAGTTCTCTCGCATAGGTGCTGTTGCCCTCGGCAACGCTCTTGACGAACTTCATGGCCGCAGCTTCGACGGCCTCGTACTCTGCAATCTTGTCGCGCATGATGATTTCCTTTGTTTGTGTTTGCCCTCGGGGCGAGTTGTATGATATCATACGCACATCACGAGCAACAAGTACAAACATTTATGTTAGATACTTACTTCAAGGTAAGCGTAAAGGAGGTGACATGGCGGCAGGAGACATCGAAAGTGCGGACTTTTCGGAGACGGGATACAGCTTCACGCTCTCGCTCATTTCGGGCAAGTACAAGCCCGTGATCCTCTACTGCCTCATGGAGTACGAACCCGTCCGCTTCAACCAGATGCAGCGTTATCTACGCGAGGTCGCAGACAAGACGCTGAGTCAGAACCTGAAGGAACTCGAGTCCGACGGACTCATCAGCCGCAAGATGTATCCGCAGGTTCCACCAAAGGTGGAGTATACGCTTACGCCGCTCGGTAAGTCCCTGATGAAAATTCTCGACCAGCTCTGCGTCTGGGGCCTCAAGCACAGGCCGAAGGCGGGGGCGGACATCAAAAGGAAGGAGGACTGATCATGCGGTGGCTTCTTCTTGATGCTTTTATCGTCATCGGTTCGGTCGGGCTTCAGCTCGTTGGATGTGCCTATTATGTCGTAAGGCGGTGGTAATAGCAACTCCAAAATTGGTATAATTTATGCACCATGTACGCCGCCATATCACTCCGCGATGCCTACCGAAAGCTTCGGGCGAAGTCCCCGAGCTTTCTCTATGCGTTTGGACAGCAGGAGTTCCTGGTGTTCGTGATGGGCGATACGCACGGGAAGGTGAGCTATACAATTTCCGAACGGTTCGACATGGGGAGTCGCGGCAGATGAGTTTTGAGACGGTTTACGAATTGGCGCAGGGCGAAATCGTCCGCGAATGGCTGCGCCGTCTCTCGGAACACGTCGAGGAGATGTCGGATGTCTTTGACGGCGCGGGCGATTCTCGGCTACCCGGACGACCTCAAGGTCTGCTCGTCGATGACGCTCTTCGATCTCATCGAACCGAATGGTGTGTTCGCCGAGGTGCTGGACGTTTTCTACGCCGGGAAACGTGACGCGAAGACGCTTGAACTTTTGAACAGATAACCAGAAAGGAACACAACAATGAAGAACGTACTCATTCTCTCATCTTCGCCGCGCAAGGGCGGGAATACCGATCTCCTCTGCGACGAGTTCGCGAAGGGCGCGAAGGAGGCGGGTAACAAGGTCACGAAGATCCGCATCGCCGACAAGAAGATCGGCTACTGCACGGGTTGCTACGCCTGTCAGAAGACGCACAAGTGTGTCATCAAGGATGATGCGGCTGCGATCCTCAAGAAGATGCAGGCGGCGGACGTGATCGTGTTCGGAACCCCGGCGTATTTCTATTCCTGTACGGGACAGCTTAAGGTTCTCTTCGACCGCACGGTTGCGATCTATCCAGATCTGCCCAACAAGCAGTATTACTATCTTCTCGCCCAGGCCGACGAGAACAAGGACACCTTCGCCGGGACGATCAAGTCCCTCGACGGCTTCCTCGACTGCTACGAGGGGTCGAAGCTGAAGGGCATGGTTGCCGCTCCGGGCATCTACGAGAAGGGCGCGATCAAGGGGACGAAGTATCTC
>JAEDMC010000070.1 GCA_016303225.1 Kiritimatiellia bacterium | reverse complement strand
AGGTTTGGGAGGTTTGGTGGAGAAACTCGCGAAAATGGGTTACGAACGGCTGCCGCAGGTCGAGAAGGAAGGCGATTGCTCTGTCCGCGGCGGCATCGTCGACTTCTGGTCGCCCGGCGACGAGTTCCCCGTTCGCGCCGAGTTCTTCGGCGATGACCTCGAGTCGCTCAGGACCTTCAACCCCGCGACGCAGACGTCGATCGGACGGATCGAGACCTGCGAGATCCTGCCGGTGGAAGATCAGGGATCAGGGATCAGGGATCAGGGATCAGGGGGTGGGGAGACTCTTTTTGGTTTGTTGCCGTCCAACTCGACCATCCTCGCCATCGAACACAATTCCTACAACCTTTCCACGCTGCTCCCTGATCCCCACCCCCTGATCCCTGATCCCCGATCCCTGATCCCTCTCATCTACACCGGTGATCCTGCGCCGGCGGGCGTTCCGACCTACGACTTTCAGACGACGTCCCTGCCGGGGTTCGCGGAACTGGGAGCGGACGAGGCGCATCATCCCGAACTCTTCGACGCGGCGCGCAAGCGCCTCGACCAGCATATTGCCGCCGCCACGTCCCGCGGCGATCTCGTCCTTCGCCTCGACGATCTCTCCGGCGGTTTTGAGCTTGTAGGCGTAGGTGATAGGTGTAAACCTGCACCTAATCTCCTCGTCGTCACCAAGTCTGACCGCGTCTTCGCCAAGCGTACACGTCATGCGTCAAACCTCAAACGTCAGACGTCAAACTTCGCCACCGGCCCACGTCTTTCCGACTTCGACGACCTGGAGCCGGGCGAGTACGTCGTCCATGTCGACTACGGTGTCGGACGCTACATTGGCTCGTCGGAGATCCTGGTGGACGGCCGTCGCAGCGAGGTCTTCACGATCGAGTATGCGGACGGCGGCAAGCTGCACGTCCCGGCTGCGCACGCGCATCTCCTCTCGCGCTACGTCGGCGTGAAGGGCGAGGCCGTGCGCCTGCACCGGCTGGACGGCAAGCGGTGGGAGAAGGACAAGAAGGACGCGCAGAAGGCGGTCGCCGATCTTGCCGCGGCACTTCTGGAGACGCAGGCGAAACGCGAGACCGTCCCGGGCTTCGCCTATGACGTCCACTGCGACGGGCGCGAGGCCTTCGACGCGGCGTTTCCCTATGAGGAGACGGCCGACCAGCTCGCGGCAATCGCGGCGATCGAGAAGGACCTTGCCGCGACGAAGCCGATGGACCGTCTCGTCTGCGGCGACGCCGGCTACGGCAAGACGGAAGTCGCGATGCGTGCGGCGTTCATCGCGGCGATGAACGGCAAGCAGGTCGCGGTGCTCGCGCCCACGACCGTGCTTGCCGAGCAGCATTTCGAAACCTTCACCTCGCGTTTCGACGGCACGCCCATCCGCATCGAGTCCTGCTCGCGCTTCCAGTCGGCGGGCACGCACGCGGGAACCTTCCAGCGGCTCGCGACGGGCGCGTGCGACATCGTCATCGGCACGCATGCGATTCTCTCGTCGAAGATCTGCTTCCGCGACCTGGGGCTCATCATCATCGACGAAGAGCAGCGTTTCGGCGTCCGCCACAAGGAGCACCTGAAGCGGCTCCGGGCGACGGCGGACGTGCTGACGCTTTCGGCGACGCCGATTCCGCGGACGCTCTACCTTTCGATGACGGGCGCGCGCGACCTCTCGCTGCTCCGCTCGCCGCCGCGCGAGCGCGTGGCGGTCGAGACGCGGATTGTCCGCGATTCAGACGAGACGATCCGCACGGCGATCGAGTCGGAGCTTCTCCGCGGCGGCCAGGTCTTCTTCCTCCACAACCGAGTCTCCGACATCGGACGCGTCGAGAAGCGCCTGTCGGCGCTTTTAGGTGCAGAATCGAGGCACCTTCCGTCTACACCGACGGCGATTCGCAGAGCGCCGCGAATCGTCGTCGCGCACGGCCAGATGGACTCGCGGACCTTGGCGAAGAAGATGCGCGACTTCGAGCGCGGCGAATACGACATCCTCCTTTCGACGACGATCGTCGAGTCGGGCATCGACATTCCGCGGGCGAACACGATTTTGGTCGACAAGGCGGATACCTTCGGCTTGGCGGACCTCTATCAGCTGCGAGGCCGGGTCGGGCGCTCGTCGAAGCAGGGTTACGCGTACTTCCTCCTGCCGCCGTCGGGCAGCGTCGATTCGGACGCGCGCGAGCGACTGGCGGCGCTGAAGCGGCACGGGGGACTCGGGAGCGGCTTCAATCTGGCGGTTCGCGACCTGGAGCTCCGCGGCGCGGGCAACCTTCTCGGCTCGCAGCAGTCGGGACACATCGCGGCGGTCGGGTTCGGACTCTACTGCCAGCTCCTGCAGCGGACGATCGCGCTGCTGAAGGGCGAAAAGGTGAAGGCGGTCGTCGACGTGAAGCTCAACCTCGACTTCGCCAATCCGCGTCTCCCCTACGACTACATCGAGGAGGACGTGCAGCGGCTCAGCCTGATGAAGCGTTTCGCGGAGGCGCAGGACGTGCGGGTCGTGAAGGCGCTCAAGGCGGAGATGAAGGACCGGTTCGGTCCGCTCCCGCCGGAGGCGGAGGAATTCGTGCGGATTGCGGAGTTGCGCGTCGTCTGCGCAAACGCCGGCGTCGAGCATGTCGACGTCAAGGGGCAGCGAGCCGTCTTCTACCGCGTCGGCGATCCGCGGCCCGACAAGGTGACCGACCTGCGCTCGAAGACATCGGCGGGAAGAATCGCCGAACTGCTGTCCGCCGTTCGCATGTGCCGCAAATTTATGCTATAATCTAGGCCATGATTCGTGTAGCGATCATAGATGACCACGTGGTGGTACGCGCGGGGCTTCGGTACATTATCGAAGCGGATCCCGAGCTGGAGTATGTCGGCGAGTACGGCGGCGGGCTCGGTGCGGCCGATTTCGTGATGTTCCATAACCCCGACGTGGTGCTCCTTGACGTGCGCATGCCCGACCGCAGCGGCATTGACGCGCTCAAGGACATTCTCGCGGCGAATCCGAAGGCGCGGGTCGTGATGCTCACCACATCCGACGCGGAGGAGGATGTCTTCCGCGCGATCGAGGAGGGCGCGCTCGGCTATGTGATGAAGGAGAGCGAGCTCGAGGTCATCTCGGCGGCGGTCAGGTCCGCAATGGCGGGCGAGGTGTACATGACGGACGAGGTCCGCAAGATCTACGAGACGCGCAAGGGCTCGAAGGGCCTCAGCGCGCGCGAGGCGCAGGTCATCAAGGTGGCGGCGACAGGGGCGAACAACAAGGAGATTGCGAAGGAAATGGGGCTGAGCGAAAACAGCGTGAAGATGTTCCTGAAGCGGGCGTTCTTCAAGCTCGGCGCGTCGAACCGGGCCGAGGCGGTGCAGCTTGCCGTGAAGCGCGGGCTCATCGACTGAGGGATTGAAAACTGAAAATCGAGAATTGAACAGGATGAAAAGGGCGTTTACACTCGTTGAGCTGCTGATTGTCATCATGGTGATGGCGATTCTGATGACGCTTGTGTTCCGGCTGTCGTCGGTCGG
Source organism: Kiritimatiellia bacterium (assembly GCA_016303225.1). Taxonomy (GTDB): domain Bacteria; phylum Verrucomicrobiota; class Kiritimatiellia; order RFP12; family UBA1067; genus UBA1067. The sequence continues at coordinate 9,638 of JAEDMC010000070.1, read as the reverse complement.
CGAAAGCGCGGAGGCGCGGGCGAAGACGGTCATGCGCATGCAGCGTCTGGAAAACTGCCTGTCGGGCTACTATGCGGCCTTCGGGAGCTATCCTCCGGTGAAGATGCACGGAAGTCCCAACATCTACTACAAGGTGAATGGCAGCGGCATCCAGCAGGTCACGCAGGATCCGGACGGGAGCGAGGTCGTCTGGAACCGCGTCGAGGCGGCGTGCCGTTGCCAGCCGATGGGGATGAACTATCCCTATGCGGACGGCCTGTTCGAATACGTGAAGACGGTTTCGCAGGCGCTGATGGAGCTGCACAACGCCGGGCAAGAAGGCTACAAGGACAATCCACAGCTGGCCCGGCTCTTCGACGCGCTGGAGAATCCCGCCGGCCTCGGCAGCGAGAAGCAGAACAGCGCGGACTGGACGGTGACGCAGGTGTTCCGCTTCGGTCTCATGAGCTACCTTTTGCCGCGGTATCTGCTGATGATGCGCCACACGCACTCCAGCTTCGGGAACACGAACGAGAAGAACCTGAGCCTCTACGACGATTTTGCGCAGTGGAGCGACAACAACCAGATGCCGTGCAGGTTCGAAGACGGCACGCCCTACAGCTCCTGGCAGTCGCTGGCGGGCGAGACACGATGGAAGGTCGCGCTGCTGCCGTCGCAGTCCGTCACGGCGCGGTGGATGCCGAACCTGGAGGGGATTCTCAGCTGCGAGGTGAATCCGGGGCCGATCTACGGCGTGAACATCGAATCGGGCGACGCTTTCAAGAACGTCACGATCGGCAATCCGTATCCCACGCTCTATTCCGCCGAGGACAGCCAGTCGGGCGAGGGCGGCGGCGGCGGCCAGCTGTACGCGCTGGACGGCATCACGTGCTATGACGGGTGGGGCAACGAGTTCTACTACCATTCGCCGGCGCCGTACCAGAGTTACCGCCTGTGGAGCGCGGGTGAGAACAAGCGCACGTTCCCGCCGTGGATCTCCGACGAGGAAATCAGCAAGCTCAACGGCACCGACCGCACGATGGTGCTGAACTGGCTCTCCGATGACATTGTGAAGATGAAGAACTGAGGATGGAAAAAATGAAAAGAGGTTTCACGCTCGTTGAAATGCTGATTGTGATCGGCATCATCGCCATCTTGACCGGGGCGGCGATGACCGGCTTCCGCGGTGCGGTCGAAAAGGCGCAGGCGGCCAAGTGCCAGGAGCTCGTGCACAACGTGTCGACAGCCCTCGTGAAGGTGTTTCAGGACAATGGAAGCTGGCCGAGCCGGATCATTTCCGCGGGTCAGGGTTCCGGCGAGATGACGGCGGAGATCGGCGGCGAGCTGGCGCGGCGGAAGGCCCTGTCGCTGAACTACCGCCTGGTTGAGAACGAGGAGACGGGCGAGAAGGTCTACAAGCTTGTCGGCCTCGACCAATGCGGCGTGGTGAGTCCCTGGGCGGCCGAGGTGGTCAAGCGCAAGGCGGCGAACGGAAACGTGTCGCTGAACGAACCCGTGCCCGGCGGCGGGACGATTCGCGATCACGTGCTGCGCTTTTCGGTCGACGACGACGAGGACGGCCTCGTGAAGGTCAGCTACGAGGGCGGCAAGTCCGTGACGGTGCGGGCCTCCGCGGCGGTCTGGTGCTGCGGGCGCGACGGCAAGTTCGGCACGCGCGACGACATCAAGAGCTGGGCGAAAGGACAGGAGAAATGAAGATGAAGAAGGGCTTTACGATCGTTGAACTGCTGGTCGTGATCGGCGTACTGGCCGTGCTGATGACCATCGTGGTGGTCGCGGCGTCCGGCGTGCAGAAGGGCGGGCGCGAAAAGCGCGCGTCGGCGATGCGCAGCGCGCTCGAGCAGGCCATCGCCGCATACTACGCGCAGGAAGGCAAGTGGCCGGCGGCGATCGAGAACCAGACCTCGAGCATGACGGACGAGAAATACACCTTCGACGCGTCGGCGACCGACGCGATCTTCCGCGAGATCGTCGGCAAGGCGTACGGCAAGGGCACGGGAGCCCGTTCGCTGCTGGTCGACGCCTCGGCGCTCTTCGTGGCGCGCACGTCGAGCCTGAAGGACGGCGGCAAGGGCTGTCACGACAACCACACCGACCGCACGCAGAAGAACTTCTGCGGCAACCAGGGCTGCGTGAGGGGCATCGACTTCTCCGAGGCCGTGAAGAAGGGCGGCAAGCATCACATTCCCCTTTCCCAGATGTCCTTCGGCTATCCGGGCAAGGAATACGGCCGGTTCTGCCGGTTCTGGATCACGTACAACGGGAAGACCGATACGGTCACGGTGAGCAAGTGAAGCGCGCATTTACACTTCTGGAGCTGCTGACGGTGGTGTCCATCATGGCGCTGCTGGGCGTGGCGGCGTCAAGCGGCTATCAGGCGATGGTGAGGGGCATGCGCGAGCGCGGCGCGGTGGCGGGCGCCTCGGCGGTGCTGCGCGGCGCGAAGGAACGCGCGTGCGTCGACCGCGTCCCGACGGCGGTCTTCTGCTACAACCGCATGTTGCGCGAGGCGGGCGGCTCGGAGCAGGCGAACGCGGTGGTCGTCGGCGAGATGGTGGCGATTCGCCGGGCGGGCCGCGTATCCGCCGCGCGCGGCAACTACATCTTCGACGAGTTCGGCGACTTCGCGGGGCAGCAGCTGACGGACGAGGAGGACGACCTGAAGAAGAGCGGCGGCCGGCGGCTGTACCGCTTCGGCGGCGGCGAGATGACCGACATGCGCTATTCGATCGTCGCCGAGACAGGCTTCCGCACCGACAGCGAGCAGGTCTTCACCTTCACGCACGGCACCACGAACATCGAGCTCTGCGCCTACTACAATCTCAGGAAGAGCGACCGCGAGCCCTCGGCCTGGAAGGCCGGTCACGCCTATGGCTTCGAGTTTGCCACGCTCCAGCTGCCGGCGGGCTTCGTCTTCGGGTCGGACCTGCCGACCCAGGCGGGCAAGATCACGACGCCGAAGGTGCTCTATTTCGATCCCGAGGAGGACAAGAAGCCGACCATCGACGTTTGGGCGACGCGTGCCGGCTCGGGCGGTGGCGTGGAACGGTTCCGCAAGGCGGGGGAGGCGCGTGCAGATGACACGGCAATCTGATGGTTTCACCTTGGTCGAGGTCTGCCTCGCGATCGCCGTGATGGCGGTCGGGGTGCTCTCGATGTGCGGACTGTACACGCTGGGCTACCGCGAGAACCGGCAGAGCGTCGAGGACGTCGCGTCCGTCGCCTACGCCGACGCCTATCTCTCGCCGCTCGTCCAGGGCCTTTCGGCGACGAACATGACGTGGTCGAAGTGGTGCGAGATCGGCGAGAACGCCTCCAGCGAGATGCGCGCGCAGGGCGTGGCGGACGGCGTGCTGCCGGCGGGCGGCTGGATGGCGTATGTTCAGGAGATCGACAACGGCGCCGACTATCGCATCAAGGGAGATCCGCGTTCGACCGCCGACGGGGCCTTCAACCAGGTGATCAGCCAGGTCGAGTCGCCCTACAAGGGATCGCGCGCGAGCCTTCCGAGCGACTACCAGTACGGACTCGTCGTGACGCGGCGCGGCGCGGTGATCCAGCTGGCCTTTCGCGCGGCACGCCGCAAGGAATCGCTGATGACGCAGCCCGTCATCGTGGCCGAAGTTCACTTTCAGGGGGATCCGGAGAGATGAGAAGGGGCTTCACATTGCTTGAACTGATGGTGGCGAGCTTGCTGCTGAGCATGCTCGTCACGGTGCTGACGATGGTGTTCAACTCCGCGTCCATCGCCTGGCGCACCGGCACGGCCGGCGTGGCCGAGCTGAAGGACGTGCGCACCGAACTCGGCGTCCTGCATGACGTGCAGGACGACCTGCTGCCGGGCCTCGGCGACAGAAACGTCTCGGGCGGCGCGGGCGACAGCCGCAGTCTCCGCTACCGCACGGTCTCGCTGTGGGACCCGAAGGCCGACAACTCGCTCCGTATCGGCAAGCGCGCTTTCAACGACGACTCGACGATCTGGTGGGGGAAGGCTACGCCGATCACGATCAGCGAGGCGAAGACCGCCACGATGCGCAATCTGTCCGGTGCCGGCGCCGGCAACGGGTCGGAGCTTTATCTGGTTGGCGTGCGGAGCCTGGGGCCGGACGGCAAGCCGGATACGGCCGACGACGTCTCGACTTGGCCGAAGGAGATTGACTGAGACATGAGAAAAGGCTTTACCCTGATCGAACTTCTGGTGGTCGTGGCGATGATCATGATCCTGATCGGCACGCTTGTCGTTTCGGTCGAGCAGGCGCGCACGCGCGCCCGCATCGCCAAGGCGACGCAGGAGGCGAAGGAACTCACAAACGCGATTCTCGCCTACGAACAGTACGCGCCGAACCGCTCGCTCCAGTCCGTCGCCACGGGCGGCGGTTGGGTCGAGTGCAACGAGGGCTCGCTCAAAATGGTGCTGGGCGGGATGTCGGGCGACAGCGGCGAGCGCATACCGGTGCTGTTCAATGCGTCGCTGACCGGCGGCCGGATGCTCGATCCCTGGGGCAGGCCCTACGAGCTGCTGATTGAAAAGACGGCGTCGTTGAGCGGCGGCGGCGACGACGAGGAGCGCAACACGCGTTTTGTGATGGCGCCCTACCTGCCGAATTTCTTCCGTCTCACCGACGCTGAAAGGGGGCTGTGATGAAAAGAGGCAGCGCACTCCTGATCGTGCTCGGCATGGCGTCGTTCATGCTGGTCTCGGCCGTCAGTTTCGCCATCTACATGCGCGAGAGCCGCGTGCCCTCGAGCCAGCTCCACCGTCAGGTCGCCACGCGGTATCTGCTGAAGGCCGCGCTCGCGAACGCAATCAACCGCATTGACGGGCACGGCGCGCTCGAGCGGATGGTCTGGGACGACAAGGGCAACCAGGACAGCACCTCCCTGCTGGTCGAGGGCGTCTATGACGATCCGTATCCCGGGGTCGGGCCGAACACCACCGTGGACATCGACTCGAGCACGAGCCGCAGCGAGCTCCGCACCGCCGGCAACCATTGGGTCGACCGCGTCTTCTCGCCGTTCGGCACGGTCAGCTCGCAGGAGACCGTGCCGGTGCTGACGCTCGAGGCCCTCGCCTACCTGCCGCCGGCGATCATCAACGAGGTGCGCCTCGCTTCGCGTCGGACGCGGACGGCGAAATGGTCGAACCTCTCCTACGAGCTCGGCCGCTATGCGTTCTGCGCCGTGAACGTGTCGGACTGCTTCGACCTGAACCGCCTCTCGGCCGGCAACCGCCGCACGTCCGCTCCGGGCGAGCGCGTCAACATGTCGTCGCTGTTCCGCAACGGCGGTCTCAGCGACCTCAACGTCGGCTACGCGAACCAGCTCGACACGATTCTCGACAAGGCGGGCGACATCCCGTTCGTCTCGCTCGCCGACTTCAATCTCGTCGCCGGCTCGAGTCCGTTCTCGCCTTTCTGCCGCTACGTCGGCAACGGCTCCTCGATGTACGAGGCGGGCGACGCGCCCGCGCTTTCGAACGCGCTTTTCGTCACCGACACCTGGTTCCCGCCGACGAACCGCGTCAACACCGCCGTGAAGTGCTACAACCTCGCGGGACAGCAGCCGTTCACGACGGTCACGCCCGACGCGGGGCTGATGGACGTCATCCAGGAGACGGGTGTGTTCCACGACGACCTGCAGAGGTGCATCGGCTCCTTCGCCATGTGGGCGCTCTGGGACTACCTCGACCGCGACCACCGGCCGGTCTCGTTCTGCGTCCCGACGACGGAGACGGTGCCGATGGTCGTCGCCCTCGACTTCGAGCACCAGCAGATGATCAAGCCCAAGGCCGGCGTCGCGCAGGAACTGACGGGCGACTACAAGACCGCCGAGCTCGACAAGGACGGCAACCCCGTCAAGCAGTACAAGCGCGTCGCGCGGAAGTTCGCGCTCCAGTCGCTCGCGGACGGACCCTGCACGCTGTGCGGCACGGTCGCGTTCCCGTTCCGCCGCGTGAAGGACAAGGGCTATCCGACCGACTTCACCGGCGACGTGGTTATCCGCGCCTGGTGGGCGCCGTGGGGCATCCGCGGCCGGCTGGACGAGGCCTCGCCGATCTATCCGAAGAAGGACGACTGGAATTCGTCCAGCGCGCGCGTCCAGGACGGCATCGTCACCGTCGCGGCGAACATTCCGTCGCTCGGCCTCACGTATAAGGACGATCCGACGACCCGGGAGGCGCTCGGCGACTTCAACGTCACCGTCGACCTGTCGAACATCCCCGAGCTGCCGATGTTCTGGCACATCCACGACACCGAAATCGACGTGCAGAACGGCGGCAAGGTGCTGAAGGACGAGACCTACTGCGTGATGGACGGCCTCAAGGGCGGCGACACGTTCCGTCCCTATGACTTCGGCAACGCCAACTACTGCCGCACGGCGCCCGGCTGGTGGCAGTCGCTCTTCGACAACGCCGCGTCGGACGGTCCGAAGCAGGAGAACGGCGGGCTGATCACCCCGGAGCAGCTGAGCCAGGGCTCCGGTCGCGTCAACGGCGATTCGCTGAACGGACAGAAGTTTGCGCTTCACGTCGCCGCCTGGGTGCGCGTCAAGCAGGGCGGCAAGGTCGTCGACATCGTGCCGGCGCGGCTGGCGGACGACAAGGAGTACGATCTTCCGGGCGAGGTCGACGAGGGCTCTGCCGGTGCGCTTGAGGACCTGATCGGCGGCGGTGCGCCGGTTCTGGAGTTCCGCGGCGACCAGCAGCTCGAGTTCTCCCTTTCGGCGGGCGAAGGCGGCGTCGAGAAGCTCGACGGCCAGACCGTCGACGCGTTCAACAGCTGCACCGCCATGTTCTGCAACGACCCGCGCTTCAACTGGGCGCCGGAGTCCTGGTTCATGGCGAACGTGAACGGCAACGGCGGCAGCAACCTGAAGGAGGAGTGGATCCGGAACGTCGGCGACGTGCTCTGGGCCCAGAACGGCCGAGACCGCGACATTTTCATGTTCACCAGCGACCAGGAGTACCTGCAGTCGCCGGGTGAGCTCATGTTCCTGCCGTACCTCGGCTGGCGCAACGGCGACCGCATCGAGGTCTTCCGCTCCGCCCTCGCCGGCAACTTCGACGGCCTGCCCGTCTATGATCGCCGCAGCGCGGGACAGGGGCCGTGCCGCGACATGTACTGGACGTCGTACACGCCGGAGGAGATCTATGGCTTCGACGGCCTGATGGAGATCGTCTCCGGTTCGGGCGACTTCCGCATCAACCCGTTCTCGGACGACATCCGCGTGCTGATGGCGGCGCTCGCCAACACGCCTTACGACTACTACGTCGCGTCGACGAACGACAGCTCGTCCGTGAACAAGTTCGCGAACGCCGATCTCACCGAGTCGCTCAAACACGCGTTCAACGAGAAGACCCCCTCGGCGGAGATCCTGGACGACGTGATGTGGGACATTGCGCAGGCGATGCACAACCAGTTCCGGGCGAAGGCGGTTTCGGGCAGTACCAACTGGCAGGCCGCCTTTGACGACCTCGCCTGGCAGACCGGACAGAAGGGCGACGATCAGCTGCAGCTTTTCGGAGTCGAGCTCGACAATCCGCTCTACGGCGTGGATCGCAAGTTCCTTCACGCGTACTGGCGCGAGTGCTTCCAGAACCGGCAGCAGCTCTACCTGATCTTCATCCGCGCCGAACCGATGACGGTCGGTGGTTCGAGCGGCGCCGCGCTGGAGAGCTCGCAGCTCGGTGCGCGCGGCGTGGCCCTCGTGTGGCGCGATCCGGAGCGGCCGAGAGGCACGCGCGTGTCGCGCGACGGCGGCAACAGCAGCAATTGGTACACCGGCGGACAGGGCATGGCGCCGCACAAGACCAGAATTCTCTTCTATCATCAGTTTGATTAGAGGGTTTGGGAGGTTTGGCGGAGGTTTGGCGGAGGTTTGGGAGGTTTGGCGGAGGTTTGGGAGGTTTGGCGGAGGTTTGGGAGGTTTGGGAGGTTTGGCGGAGGTTTGGCGGAGGTTACGGATGGCAACAATAAAGAGATTTGAAGAAATCAAGGCCTGGCAGGAAGCGCGGGAATTGGCGAGATTCGTTTATAGTGTCACGCGCAAGGGGTCTTTCGCAAAGGATTTTGGTTTTAGGGATCAGATTCAACGAGCGGCGGTCAGTGTGGGCTCGAATATCGCCGAGGGATTTGCTCGCAATGGAAACAAGGAATTCGTTAAGTTTCTGTGGATTGCCAAGGGCAGTGCAACAGAAGTTCAGTCACAACTTTATACAGCCATAGACGTTGGCCATCTCTCGGAAGAAGATTTCAAACTCATATATGCAAAGGCAGAATCATGCATTGTCTTAATCTATCGGTTTCTCAAAGCACTTCGTACCTCCCCCATCTCCGGCGAACGCTATAAATAACCCCCCAAACCTCCCAAACCTTCCAAACCTCCCACCCCCCCCAACCCCCCCAAACCTCCCAAACCTCCCAAACCTCCCAAACCTTCCAAACCTTCCAAACCTATGAAACGCGCCTTTACGCTGGTAGAACTCCTCGTTGTCATCGGCATCATCGCCGTTCTGGCGTCATCGCTCCTGCTGGCGACGACCGGGACGACCGAATCGGCTCGCGCCGCGAAATGCCTGTCCAACATCCACAGCCTTGCCACGGCCGCCAACGCCGCCGCGATGGAGGGGACATGGTATCCGCTCGCCGGTTCGCGCGAGGTCATCGGCATTGACGTGGCGAACCACACGACGGTGTACAACGAGCAGATCGGCTGGATCAGCTGGCTTTCGAATCAGGGCGATCCCTATGGTACCCACACCCCCGGCAAGGGGCTTCCGTCCGGACATCAGACGGTGGCGATCTGTCCGTTCTACGGCACGGGCGTTGACGATGACGTCACCTATGCGATCACGAACGGTGTCATCTGGCGTTATGTCGGCGGCAGCCGCGACTCGTATGTCTGTCCGTCGCACGTCAAGTACCGCAAGGATCACCTGGATGAATACGGTGACAAGACGCCGTATTGGAGCTATGTGATGAACTCGCGCTTCGGCTATGACTATTCGAAGGGTTCGAGTGCGACGGCGACGGCAGACCACGGCAGGGCGTTCAGCTACGGACATGTGGAGAAGGCCGATCGCCTGCTGATGCTGGCCGAGCTGCCGACGGTGGATCCGTCGGACGGTGTGACGCCGCATCAGGACGGCGACGAATGGGAATGCGACTGCACGCTTCAGGCCAAGGCGACGGTGGACGGCAAGGAGTACGGGGCGGAGTGGAACGGCAAAGGCGAGTCCATTGGTTTCAACCACAAGATCGGCAAGCGTGGCCGGTGCGGTCACGTGGCCTTTGCCGACGGCCATGTCGAGAAGATCACCTGGGGCGTGGGCGGTCTGAAGCCCGAGGAACTGACGGCTCTCCTCTGCAATGGCGTTGATGTCGCCTTTGACAAAGGTCAGTGGAAAAAGGTCGCCGACCAAGACTAATCCCTTTGTTATCCCCAACTTTGGAACATTATCCACTTTTTTTCTTTTTTTCTTCGTAGTCGGGCGCTCAATGCCGCGAAGCGGTGTTGAGTGACCGACTACCCGCACAGTGTGATCGTGCGATGCGAATGGTATAATATTGGCTCTTCAAAGCATTTAGCCTAGATTCGTCAGTTGAATGTCTCACGCAGAGACGCAGAGAGGCCGAGAG
>JAEDMC010000069.1 GCA_016303225.1 Kiritimatiellia bacterium | reverse complement strand
CGGTTGCCGGTGCGTTCGCGTTGCAGGCGCGGACATTTGAAGTGACGGCATGGCGCGGCGAGACGGTTGCCGCCCGAGTTCCGGACTTTGCCGAACTTGGCAAGGCGCCAGATGGAATTAAGGTCCGCTTTGGCGTCCTGAAATCGGTGAAGTACGCGCCGACCGTCGAGAGCCTGCAGCGCCTCGAGGTCTATGACCGTGTGAAGTGGAACTCCGACGACGACGGCCCGCGCGTGGTTGAAGTCTCCGTGCCCGCTGATGCGAAGCCCGGTGTGTATTCGTGCGGCATGATGAACATCCGCGTTGTCGATCGCGTTCTGCCGCCGGCGAAGGAGTGGAAGTACTTCCTCGATCTCTGGCAGCATCCTTGGGCCGTTTCGCGCTATCATGACGTCAAGCCGTTTTCCAAGAAGCACTACGCCAAGATGCGTCCCGTCTACGAGCTTCTGGCGAGCGCCGGACAGAAGACCATCACGACGACGATTCTGCCCGAGGCGTGGGACCACCAGTGCTACGATGCGTACGGTACGATGATCGGGCGCGTGAAACGCGAGGACGGCACGTGGCAGTTCGACTATTCCGTCTTCGATGAGTATGTGGAGTTCTGCCGCGGGTGCGGACTCGGGCCGGCCATCTGCTGCTATACGCTCTGTCCATGGGGGTATGTCGTCCGCTGGCAGAACGCGAAGGGCGAGACCGAGTCCTGCGTCGCCAAGCCCGGCACGAAGGAGTTCGAGGACTACTGGGGCGTGTTCCTTCAGGCGTTCGCCACACACCTTAAGCAGAAGGGCTGGTTCGAGCAGACGTACATTTCGATGGACGAGCGTTCGATTGAGGACGTCAAGCTCATCGGCGAGTTCGTCCAGAAGCACGCTCCTGGCCTGCGCATCTCGATGGCGGGCAACCAGCTGCCGTCCCAGTACGGCGTCACCATTGACGACTTCTGCATGATTTTGAGCGACAAGATCAACGCCGACTACCTGAAGGAGACGGCCGAACGTCGGGCGAAGGGCATGGTGACGACCTATTACGTCTGCTGCTGGCCGTTGTATCCGAATACCTTCATGTCGAGCGGCCCGGGCGAGGCGTTCTGGCTCGGGGCGTATCCGGCGATGATCGGCCTCGACGGATTCCTCCGCTGGGCGTGGAACAGCTGGCCGAAGGATCCCAAGGAGGACGCCACCTACTGGGCGTGGACGGCCGGCGACACGTTCCTTTGCTATCCGGACGGCGAGCCGAGCTGGCGCTTCATGGAGCTCCGCAACGGCATTGCCGCTGCGGAGAAGGTGCGCCTCCTGAAGGAACAGGGCCTCTTCAAGGAAGAGCTCGCCAAAGTCGCCGCGCTCTACAAGCAGGACGAGGCGACCGCCAACAAGAGCAATTTCGCGAAGATTCGTCAGGCGACGCTGGACGTCGTCAACAAATAAGGAGAGAATCGCAATGGAAGTCGTGTTCGAAGAGAATCCCTGCGGCGGCAAGGGCCGCATGAAACTGGAGAAGCTGCTCGCGCCTGCAGAGATGAAGGACAAGTGCGGACTCTACGCACGCGTCACGCTGCCGCCCGGGGCCGTTCTCGGCTATCACGAGCATCACGGCAACAACGAGTGCTATTTCATGCTTTCGGGTGAAGGCGTCTACGACGACAATGGCGTCAAGCGCACGATCAAGGCGGGCGACGTCACCTGGACGCCTGACGGCTCCGGCCACGGCCTCAGCAACGAGGACGGCAAGGAAGACGTCGTCTTCATGGCGCTCATCATCAATTCTTGATGCGACGTTGGGCCGTGGTGTTCCTGCTGGCGTTGGCAGTGTATCTGCTGACGCTCCAGACGGGATTTTCCTGGCAGGATTCCGGCGGCTTTCAGTTTCGCGCATTGGATTTCCGCTGGCGGGCCGAGGACATGATCGGACTCGGCATCGCGCTCGCGCATCCGGCCTATGTTGCGCTGTGTGCTTTTGCGTCGCGGATCACGGCGCTTTTTGGCAATCCGGTTGTCGGCGTAACGGCGGTCAGCGCCTTTGGTGCGGCCGTTGCGCTGGCAAATGTCTGGGCACTGGTGTTTTTCCATTTGACCGAGCGGAGAGCTCTCGTAGCTTCGGTGGCGACGGTCTTGCTTGGTGCGTCCCACATGTTCTGGTGGCTGGCGACTGTGGCGGAGGTCTATACGTGGAGCAGCGCTTTTCTGACGACGGAACTGCTCCTGCTGCTTTTTGCCGCGAGAGCGGAGAAACGGTTTCGCCGCGGCCTTCTCCTGACAGGATTGGCGGCCGTAACGGGGCTTCACCTGTCCTTTCATAATTTTGCCTTGCTGGCGTGGCCAGTCTATGCTGTTGTCTTTGTCGTTTGGGCGGTGAAGAACAAGCTTGGCATCTGGTGGTTGCTGCCGATGGTTGCCGCATTCTGCTTGGGCGCGGCACCCTTCCTTCAGCTGACGGCGTCGGCTGCGATGAAAAGCGGCATTCCGTTTGCCGTGACGAACGCGCTTGTCGGTGATTTTTCGCAGGAGGTGATGGGTGTCAGCGAACGCTGGGCGCCGCTGTTCAAGGCCAACATGGCTTTGCATACGCTGAATTACTTGAATCCGCTTTGGCTTTTCCTGCCGGTCGGCGTTTGGTTTTCGTCCCGGAAGACCGGCGATTTCGCCGCTCGTTGTATCCTTGCGTTGGCCGTCATTCACTTTACTTTTTTCATCCGCTATAACGTCGGCGACCAAGCGACTTTTGCTTTGCCGACGTTGACGTGTTTCGCTCTGTTGGCGGCAATCGGCATGGACCGAGTGTTCGGCAGTCGGCTGGATAAGTTCGGCTTGTCGGCTGGTGCGATGGTTCTGATTCTGGCTGCGGCATTTCCCACGTGCGCTTATTTCGGAGCGGATGCCGCGGTCAGGCGGCTCAACGCGGATGCGCTGTCCGCCAAGGAGAAAATACCTTTTCGCGATGAAGTGAGGTATTGGATCCTGCCCTGGAAGATGAACGAGAAGAGCGCGGACCGCGCGATCGAGGCCGTTCTGAGGGAAACGGAGACGAATGCGGTCTTCTACGGCTATCTGGTGGTGAGCGCACCTCTCATTGCCAAGCAGCTGGCCGATCCGGAATCCATGGGCGACCGCAAGATCGTGTGCTACGAGAACTTCGGCGGATACCGGCAGCCGGATAATGACACTTGCCGTCGCCTGATGAAAGAGCGTCCGGCCTATGCGATGCGACGGCAGGACGCCAAGCCGGCGCCGGGCTTGGGAGCAATCCAGCAGCAGGGTTCGTTTCTCCGCCTGAGTCCGTTGTCACCGGAGAATTGAATTGCTATAATGAACGATATGGAAACGGAGTTGCAGAAATTCCTCGAGCGCATTGCCGAAGTGCTGGAAGTGCCTTCCGTAGCACTGGACGATGATTTTCGCGCTGTGCCGATGTGGAGTTCGCTCGTCGGCTTTTCGACGATGGTGATGATTGATCTCGAGTACGGACAGAAAGTGACCGCGGCAGACCTCAAAGCCGCGAAAACGGTCCGCGATCTGGCGAAACTGGCGGGAGTCGACGGTTTATGAAACATCTCGTGATCATCGGAGCAGGCGGATACGGACGCGAAATGTATGGCGCGGCGTTGGGCTCTGTTGGCTACGGAACCGAGTTCGACGTGAAGGGCTACCTGGATGGCAACGCTGATGCGCTGAACGGCTTTGCTGGATACCCTTCGATTATCGGTTCGCCCGAGACCTACGTTCCCGAATCGGACGATGTCTTCATCACGGCGCTCGGCAGCATCTCGAGTCGTCGGCATTGCGTGAAGCTGATTGCCGAGCGCGGCGGACAGTTCATCTCCATCGTTCATCGTACGGCGTTTCTGGGTCCCAATGTCATTGTCGGCGTCGGCTCCTTTGTCGCGCATAACGTGGTCCTGACGGCGGATGTTCATGTCGGTGAACACGTCGCGGTCTTTCACAACGCGTCCATCGGACACGACACGGTGCTCGAGGACTATTCTCACGTTTATGCGCTTTGCTCGCTAGGCGGCTCGGTCCGTCTTGGCGAAGGCGCAATCGTCTATCCGGGCTCGGTGGTGACGCCGCGCAAGACGATCGGGGCGGGGGCCGTCGTCGGCGCGGGTTCGACGGTTCTCCTGAATGTCAGGGATGGCGTCACGGTGTTTGGCAGTCCCGCGAAGCCCGTTGCATGAGGAAGAAGTGAAACAGATTTCGTTTGAACGGAATGTGCATAGATTAAAATGATAATGACTAAAAAAATTTTAGAGCTTATCCGTGAAACGAGCTCTTCGCTTCCGGACGATGTCCTGAAAGCGCTGAAGGCGGCGCTGCGCAAGGAGGCGAAGGGTTCGTCCGCGGCAGTTGTCCTGAAGACGATCCTCGACAATTGCGCAATCGCAAAGAAGCGCGGAACTCCTCTTTGTCAGGATACCGGCACGCTCACGTTTTTCGTCGACGAGCGCCTCAGGCGCAAGGTCACGCCGAATGTGCTCAAGAAGGCGGTCGCGCTCGCGACTGCGAAAGGCTATTTGCGCAAGAACACGATCGATTCGATCACCGGCAAGTCGTATGACGACAATGTGACCGAGGGCGCGCCGGTGATCCATTATGTCGATAGGTCCAGTGATTTTAGAAGTTCTAGCTCTTCTGGAACTTCAAGTCCGACGGTGACTCTGGTCATGAAGGGCGGCGGCAGCGAGAACATGTCGCGACAGTATTCGTTGCCCGATTCGACGCTGGGCGCGGGACGTGACCTCGCGGGTGTGCGCAAGTGTCTCCTTGATGCGGTGCAGAAGATCCAGGGCTACGGCTGTGCGCCGGGGATCCTCGGCGTTTGCATCGGCGGCGATCGCGCGACGGGTTTTGAAGTTGCGAAGGAGCAGCTTTTGCGTCCGTTGGACGCAAATGAGGAATTGGGAATCAAAAATGAGGAATTGAGGAAACTGGAGAAGCGAATCCTCAAGGAAGCGAACACCTTGGGCATCGGTCCGATGGGACTCGGCGGCAAGACCACGCTCCTTGGCGTCAAGATCGCGTCGCGTCCGCGCGTGCCCGCGTCGTTTTTCGTCACCGTCGCCTATATGTGCTGGGCCTGCCGTCGACGCACGATTGAACTTAGAGGGCAAGGTCCTTCGGGAACCACAGAGAACGCAAAGAAACGCAAAGCTTTGTGATCTTTGTGTTCTTTGCGGTTTCGCGAAGCAACAGTTGATATTGGGAATCTTGATATGATTAGATTGAGTTATCCTTTTTCGGAAAAGGCCATCCGTGCGCTGAAGGCGGGCGAGGCGGTATCGATTACCGGGCGCATCTACACGGGACGCGACAAGTTCCACAAGTTCTTCGCTGACGGCGGCAAGCTGCCGGTCGACTTTCGCGATGGCGCCCTCTACCATTGCGGGCCCGTAGTGATTCGGGACGCCAATCTAACAATCGAACAATCCGAACAATCGAACAATTATTCCGTGGTCGCCGCAGGACCGACGACGAGCGTGCGCGAGAATCCATACGAGCCTGACTTCATCGCAAAATCTGGTGTGCGAATCATCATCGGCAAGGGCGGGATGGATGCGAAGACCTTGGCGGCGATGAAGAAGCACGGTTGCGTCTACGTGCAGGCGGTTGGCGGCGGTGGTGCGATTTACGCCGATGCCGTTAAGAAGGTGGCCGGGGTGTCAATGCTTGGGGAGTTTGGTGCGGCAGAAGCCGTGTGGCATCTCGACGTCGTCGACTTCCGTGGCGTGGTCGCGATGGACGCGCACGGATGCTCCCTTTTTGACGCTGTCCGCGAAACGTCGCAGAAAGTCGTGTCCTCGCTTGTGACTACAGCATTTGGGCATCTGGGCGATTGAGCATCTGGGCATTCGGGCTTTCGAGCATTCGAGCATCTATTCGCTCAGATGCTCACAAGCCCAGATGCCCAAATGCTGTAGTCGCCGCTTCGCGGTGTTGAGTGACCGACTACGAGATTTGATATAATATTCGACGTTATGGCAGAAGAGAGCAAAGAGAAGCTGTTGGAAGTCGAAGAGGTCCGGCAGAGAATCGAAGAGCTGAAGCGTAAGGTCGGCGAGATGGCCGACTACATCAAGATCGACGAGCGCCGTCAGAAACTGGCCGCGCTTGAGGAGCAACAGGCTTCGGGCGATTTCTGGAACAACCAGGCGAAGGCCAAGGAGGTCATCGCGGCGACGAACGCGGAGCGCGCGTACGTCGTGCCGTTCACGTCCCTCACGAAGACGGTCGAGGATGCGGGCGTGATGCTGGAGCTCGCCGAGATGGAGGAGGGCCTCGCGCAGCAGACAGCGCTCAAGGACACGCTCGCGGAATGTGCGAAGGCCGACGAGTACTTTGGCAAACTCCGTCTGCAGTCGCTCCTCGGCGGCAAGTTCGACCAGTACAATGTGTTCGTGAAGCTTCACGCGGGGCAGGGCGGCACCGAAGCCTGCGACTGGGTTTCCATGCTCTATCGCATGTACCAGCGCTATGCCGAAAGCCAGGGCTGGAAGGTCGAAGAATACGACCGGCAGGAAGGCGAAGAGGCGGGGCTCAAGGACGTCTATTTCCGCGTCGAGGGTCCGTACGCCTACGGCATGCTTAAGGCCGAGCGCGGTATTCACCGTCTCGTGCGCATCTCGCCGTTTGACGCGAACAAGCGCCGTCAGACGTCCTTTGCCTCGATGGAGACGGTCGCTGAGATCGCCGACGACATTGACGTCGAGATTAAGGACGAAGACCTCCGCATCGACACCTACCGGTCCGGCGGCGCGGGTGGCCAGCACGTCAACAAGACGGACTCGGCGGTGCGTCTCACGCACCTCCCGACGGGCATCGTCGTCGCTTGTCAGAAGGAACGCTCGCAGCACATGAACAAGGAAAAGGCGATGAACATGCTGCGCGCCCAGCTTTACGAGTACTACGAAGACCAGAAGAAGGCCGAGATGGATCGCTTCTATGGCGCAAAGTCCGAAAACGGCTGGGGCTCGCAAATCCGTTCCTACGTCTTCTGTCCGTACACGATGGTGAAGGACCTTCGCACCGAGTACGAGACGAGCGACGTCAATGCCGTGATGGATGGCGCGATCCAGCCGTTCGTCGAGGCCTGGCTGCAGATGAAGGCGAAGTAGCGTTTAGCTGCTAGCGGTTCGCGACGGAAGCAAGCATGGATGACCGGAATCTCTATGGAACGGCGATTGGGGTAAAGGAACGCGGACGGCACAAGACGGTGGCGTCCGCGTTCGACGCCGCGTTCAGGGATCTGACGACCGAGAAGAATCCGTTTTTCGATTCGCTTTGCGACAATTGGAAGGCGCTCTTTCCTGCGCTGCCCGCGAAGCCCGGACGTTATGAGGACGGCAAGATCTTCATCTATGTGAAGAACGCGCCGACGTCGTTTGTGGTGCGCCCGAAGCTGCGGACGATTGCCGCGGCGCTGGCGAAGTTGCCGGGTGCGCCGAAGAAGGTCGATCTTCGTCTGGAGATTCACGCACAATGATTTCCCTCGCGGCAGTTCTCTTGGCCGCGACGTTCACGCGGACTTTGGAGCGGGTTGCGACGATGGATCCGGCGATGGCGACGTCGATTTACGACTCGCATGCCGTCCAGCTCGTCTACGAAACGCCGCTTGAAATCGACTATGAGGCCAGACCTTACAAGCTCGTACCGGGTTTCTGCGAGCTGCCGACGGTGAGCGAAGACGGTCTTAGGTACAGGTTCAAGAT
Organism: Kiritimatiellia bacterium; assembly: GCA_016303225.1. Classification (GTDB taxonomy): domain Bacteria; phylum Verrucomicrobiota; class Kiritimatiellia; order RFP12; family UBA1067; genus UBA1067. The sequence continues at coordinate 5,497 of JAEDMC010000069.1, read as the reverse complement.
GAGGGTGAGAGGTGAAGGTGAACAACAGAATTCTAACCGCAATTGCTCACCTTCACCTTACGTCTTCACCTCGATAGACCTGGTGCGGTCATTGGAGCGGTTGCGTGATCCGAAGCTTGTTTCTCCCAACGGGTGGATCATGAAGGGTGTAGATGCCGTCAAGGCCCTTGATGCGCAGACAGTCGAGATTCGGCTGAAGCAGCGTTGCCATTTCTTTCCGTGGCTGATGGCGATGAGCGCTTGTGGTGTTCGCGGTCCGAACGGCGAAGGCTCCGGTCCCTACCGCCTCTCCCACTGGCGCAAGAACCATGAGATGGTGTTTAGAAGAAAGAGTTCGAGCTGCAAGTTCGAGTTCGAGAACGGACTGGGGCAAGACTTCTCTCGAACTCGAATTCACGACTCGAACTCATTTGACGAAGTCAAATACCTCGTCGTCGACGATGCTTCGACGCAATGGCTCATGTTCCTGAAAGGCGAGTTGGATTTCCTTGGTGAGATTTCGCGTGACAACTTCGACTCCGTAGTCGGGGCGGACGGACGGCTGGATCCAGCGCTGGAGAAGCTGGGGGTGACGTTGCACTCGATTCCAACGATGGAAGTGCTGCACGTCGGCGTCAACATGCGCGATCCCGTCTTGGGGCCGAACCGCAAGCTCCGGCAGGCGCTCAACGCGGCCTTTGACTATCCGGCGTGGGAGAGGTTCTACAACGGACGCATCCTGCCGTGCACGACGCCCGTACCGCCGGGAGTGGACGGACGGCTTGAGGCGCCGTTCGCGTATGCGTTTGACTTGGAGAAGGCCAAGGCCTTGTTGGCGGAGGCGGGGTATCCAAACGGCATCGATCCGAAGACCGGACGTCGCCTTGTGCTGACGATGTCCATCGGACGTCCCTCGCAGGAGAGCCGCGAGGCGGGCGAACTGATGGCGGCGTTCTATGAGAAGATCGGCGTCAAGCTGGAGCTGGAGTTCAAGACCTGGAATGCCTTCGTCACGGCTGTCAACGAAGGGCGGGTCCAGCTCTTCCGCATGGGTTGGGTCGGAGACTATCCTGATGCACAGAATTTCCTTCAGCTCTTCTACTCGAAGAATGTGAATCCTGGGCCGAATCATGCGAATTACGTCAATCCGGATTTTGACCGTGAATATGATGCGGCGCTGGATGCCCGGACAACGGAGGAGCGCAATGTCCATTGGACGAAATGCCAGGAGATTGTCCGTGAGGACTGTCCGTGGATTTTCACGCACGTCAACAAGGCCTTTTCCCTGGTTCGTCCGACGGTCAAGAATTATCGTCCGACGGATTTCCCTTACGGAGTTGAGAAATACTATCAGCCAAATGAAGACGTTGTACATTGAGCGGTCGACTGGCGCTAGCCGAGATGGAAATTGGGTGAACGACCTTGATCTCGACGAGGTCGAGCGCATTGTGGTGGGGACAGGTCCCGGCAGTTTCGCGGGCATTCGTTCCGCGCTCGCTTTTGCACAGGGCTATGCCCTCGGCAAGTCCTGCGAAGTCCTGGGGCTTCCCAGTGCCTGTGCCATCGCGGCTCAGACAATCGAACAATCGAACAACCGAACAATGCATCTTGCCGTCATCGGCGATGCGCGTCAAGGCAAGGCGTGGATTGCGCTCTTCTCAGGCTATGCGATGGAGCGCGAGGTCTTTCAGGTCAATCAGTCCGAGCTTTCCGAGGCAGTCCCCGCCGACTGCCGCGTGACGACGCCGGACGAGCAACGTATTGGCGCGCTCCTGGCCGAGACGTTTGGCGAACGTTACCTTGGGGGACAGACCCCCACGAGCGATGGCCTGCGGCGCTTTGCAGAGGCGGCCCCGGAAATCCTGAAGCCGGAGCCGCTGCCGATTTATCTTAATCCGGCCGTGCGCTGATCATTTCTGTGACCAGGTGCCGGATTCGTCCTGAATCCAGACGCCGGAACCGGCGGGGATCTTCGCCTGGAACTTCTTGGCGGAACGCTGCTGGACGGCCTCCAGCGCGACGCCGCTCGACTTGGCGATTTCGTTCATGCGCTTCAGCTTGCGGGCATTGGCCTCGGCAATCGTGATCTTGTCATCATCCGTCGCCCCGGCGCGCGCCTCAAGAAGGGCTTTATTCGAGACGCCGGCGACCTTGCGGTCCAACAGCGACTTGACGGCGGAGAAGTTGCCTTGCGGTTGTTTCATGTTCTCTTCCGCGAACGCCTTGTCGAGTTCCTTGTCGACCTTGAGATTGACGTCCATTGTGATGTGGATCGGCTTGATCTCGCTTTCGGTTTTCACGGAAATGCAGCCGACGGCGGAGAGAAGGGCGGCGGAGACGAGCAGGGTGAGGCGTGTGTTCATGATTAGTTACCTTTTGTTTGTTCAGAGATTCTGAGACCTGTATTGATGATCTGTTCAAGTTCCCCATTGAAATTGAGCGTCAGGTTGACGGGGACGGATGTCTTGCCGCGCGTGGCGGTTCCGTTGAGGTTCACGGAGAGCGTGGCGGAGTTCCGGTCCGTCCGCCGCAGGTTCAGCTTCAGGACGGAATAGTCCAGGTCCGTAAGGGCGTTGGCGACGTTGGCGCGCGTCGCGTCGTCGAGGCCGGCGAGGGCGAGGTTGTCCGTAACCGGCGACGCATCTTCCATTCGGAGCTTACCGACTTCGCCGGGCGTCGAGTAAAGGAAGGCGTCGCTCAGCCGAAGGGCCTTGCCGCCCTCGCGGATGAAAAGCTTGATCTTGCCGTGAAGTTTGCCGCTGGCTTCGCCACGGAAGCCCTTGAAGTGCGACAGAACTTCCCCCGCATCCACTTCGTCTACGAAGAGGGTGAAGCCCGTGTTGAACGTCGCGGGATCGAGAAAGAGCGAATAGAACACGACCTTGCCGCCGCAAAGTGCGGCGGACGCCTCGGTGACGAGCAGGGCCTTCTCGGTCGCACGGATCGAAGCGGACAGGTTGCCGAGAGGGAATCCGTTGGCGTCGATTGAACGGATACGCAGGAACATCGGCGCGATGTCGATGTGGTCGTCAATGCCAGATGCGGCGAGTGTGACGGACAGGCCCTCGATCGCATAGGAATTCTCTTCGACGGTCGCACGCGCCATGAGATTGCGAATCGGCAGGCGGACGTTCCAGACGGCGACGGGTTTGCGGAACGTGCGCACGACGGATGCGTTCAGCGCGATGGAACCGGAGAAGGTGAGGTTGGAGACGGCAGTGATCGGATAGCGTTTCAACAGTTCCGCAAGGGCCGGATCGGATTCGTTGAATTCCGTTTCGTTCATCTTGACGGACGCGGTCCATTCGCAGCAGGAGCCGGCGAAGTCCGCACGGACACACCACGGCGTGTCGGCGAGTGCGACTCTTATCCCGCCCGCGAGTCCGGGGCCGTTCCGCCAGCACCAGCCGAGATTCATCCGTACATAACCGGGCAGGCCGAACGCGGCGAGCTTTTGCGTGACAAGCCGCTCGATGACCGGCGGTACGACGGCAGGCAATAGCGCCGCGATGACGACAAGCATCACCACGACGACAATCAGTACTCTTTTCAGCGCCTTCTTCACTTCTGTGCATTCTATCACACTCTGTGCCGCGTTTCAACTGTCCTGCGGCTTTTTGGTATAATATCAGCACTTATGAGCGAATCAGATACTTCTCGTCATTTTCTCCGTCAGTGGATTGAAAAGGACGTTGCCGACGGCAAGACCGGCGGCAAGGTTGTTACGCGTTTTCCGCCGGAACCGAACGGCTACATTCATATCGGACACGCCAAGGCCGTCTGCGTTGACTTCGGCATGGCCAAGCTCTTTAATGGCGAGTGCCACCTCCGACTCGACGACACGAATCCGACCAAGGAGTCCGACGAGTACGCCGAGAACATCAAGAAGGACATCAACTGGCTCGGCTTCCAGTGGTCCGGCGAGGGCGATGCGGGCGAGCCCGGCTTCTACAACGCGTCGAACATGTTTGACACGATGTTCCAGATCGCCGAGGAGCTGATTCGCCGCGGGCAGGCCTATTGCTGCAACCTGACGCAGGACGAGTGGAAGCAGTACCGCGGCGTTCCCGAGAAGCCCGGCACGCCGAGCCCCTCGCGAGATACCGATCCCGAGCGCAACCTCAAGATCTTCCACGAGATGCGCGATGGCAAGTATGCGGACGGCGAATGGTGCGTTCGCGCGAAGATTGATATGTCTTCGCCGAATATCCATTTCCGCGATCCGGTCATCTACCGCATCCGTCACGTCGCCCACTATCATCTCGGCGACAAGTGGTGCGTGTATCCGATGTACGACTTCGCGCACCCGATTGAGGATGCGCTTGAGGGCGTCACGCACTCAATGTGCACCTTGGAGTTCGAGGTGCATCGTCCGCTCTATGATTGGGTCGTCGACCGCATGGACGAGCAGGGCCTCCTGCCGGTCCGGAACGGCGTCAAGATCCGCACGCAGCAGCGCGAGTTTGCGCGCCTCAATCTGACGTACACGGTGATGTCGAAGCGGCTTCTCCTCCAGATGGTGAACGAGAAGGTCGTCGACGGCTGGGACGATCCCCGCATGCCGACGGTGTGCGGCATGCGCCGCCGCGGCTACACGCCGGGCGCGATCCGCGAGTTCTGTGACCGCATTGGCGTCTCGAAGGTCGAGAGCGAAAGCGATCCCGCGCTCCTCGAGTGGTGCGTCCGCGAGGAGCTGAACCAGACGGCGACCCGTCGCATGGCGGTCCTCGATCCGGTGAAGGTCGTGATCGACAATTTCGAAGGAACGCGCGAAGTCGAGCTTCCGAACAATCCGATGAACGAGGCGGCCGGTACGCGCAAGCTGCCGTTCGGCAAGGAGATCTGGATCGATCGCGCCGACTTCATGGAGGTGCCGGAGAAGAAGTTCTTCCGCATGGCGCCGGGACAGGAAGTGCGTCTCCGCGGCGCCTGCATCTTCAAGTGCACAGGCTGCGTCAAGGACGAGTCTGGCAAGATCGTCGAGATCCACGGCACGTGGGATGAGAATTCCTGGGGCGGAAACGCCGCGGATGGCCGCAAGGTGAAGGGGACGATTCACTGGGTCGACTGTGCAACCGGCAAGCCCGCCGAAGTGCGTCTCTACGACAAGCTCTTCCTCGAGAAGGATCCGATGAAGGACGGGAGCGAGAACTTCCTGAAGTACCTGAATCCCGATTCGCTCAAGGTCGTGACCGGCTATGTCGAGCCCGCGCTCGCCGAAGCGAAGCAGGGCGAACACTTCCAGTTCGAGCGCACGGGCTACTTCGTCTGCGACGGTTCGCTCGTCTTCAACCGCACGTGCTCGCTGAAGGATAGCTACAAGCCGGCGTAGTTTATCATTTTCGCGGCATTGAGCGCCCGACTACGGAGGATACACGCTTATCCCTGATTTTTCATAGCCGCTGAAAAGCGCGGTTTTCTGCGCTGGAACATCGGCTTATCACCCCGTCCAGCCGAGCCCTCCGGGCTTTTGTGTGACGCGCGAAGCGCCCGGGCGGTTCGGACGGAAAGTCTCGAC
>JAEDMC010000273.1 GCA_016303225.1 Kiritimatiellia bacterium | reverse complement strand
TCCTTGGAACGCAAGGTCGCGGCGGGCGAAGATGACGAGCGTCGGATCCTCGAAGCCTGCGGCGCGGTGAAGGGACGTCTCCAGGCGTTGGCCGATCAGCAGACCGCTCGCGCTGTCGAAGCATCGCGTGCGGCGGAAGAGGCCGCGCGGGTGGCGGCGTCACTGGCGGACAAGGTGCCGGAAGGGGAGACGGTGGCGGACCTTGTCCGTCGGACCGACGCGGACCTCCTCGCGCCGAACGCGGACTTCGCGATGCGCCGCGAGCGGCTTTACGCCGATGCCCGTGTCGCTGAGGCGACGATTGCGAACAAGATCCGCGATGCGAAGGGCGAGGCGTATTCGTTCTCGTTCGATGTGGCGAACAATATCATCGCAGACCGGCGCGGGAGCGTCTTGCGCGAGGTCATGGCGGATGAGGCGCGTCGCCTGGACGAATTGCGCGAGGTCATCGACCGTCGCAGCCGCGAGGTCTTCGAGCGCATTTTCATGGGCGAGGTCATGCAGCGGCTGTATGTCAACTACCTTCAGATCGACGGACTCGTCAAGCGGATCCAGCGCAAGCTGGCGGGACGCCGGTTCGGGTCCAACCGCTACGAATTCACGGTCGCGCCGCTGCCCGAATACGAAGGCTTCGTGGACCTCGTCCGCAAGGGACATCTCCTCGACGTGGCGGAAGGGAAGGACGAGCTCAGGACGTATCTCGAGGCGCATCGCGAGGAGATCATGAACGCGGACCTCGATACGGTGCCGCCGCTCTTCGACTACCGCAAGTGGTTCCGCTTCCAGCTGAAGGTGCTGGTGGAGAATGAAGAGGGCAAGGTGATCGACCGCAAGCTGAAGAGCATGGGCTCGGGCGGCGAGCAGGCGGTGCCGAACTATCTCCTCATCCTGACGGTGGCGGAGTTCCTCTATCACGGGAGCGAATCGTCCGATCCGCCGAAGGCCGCACCGCTTCTCTTTGACGAGGCCTTCTACGGCATCGACGCGGCGCGGCGCGATCAGCTTCTCGCGTTCGCGGATGATCTCGGGCTCCAGCTCTTCGTCTCCTCGCCCGATCAGGACGGTGTGAAGCGCGAGATCAAGCATTCGGTCTCCCTGATCGTTGTCAAGGACGAGAACCTCGACGTCCACCTGAGTCCGATCCACTGGAACAACACCCCCAGCCAAGGCGGCCTCTTTGGAGACGAAGGCCCCGCCGTGGGCATGACGGTGATGGAGGAGACGCGGTGAAAGTCGGCGTTGAGCCCGTGACCGAACTGCTGTCGGAAGCGCCGGCGCTTCGTCCGCTTTTCCTGCGGTGGGCTCGGGCGGCGGTGAAGGGGAGACGGCTGCCGGAGTCGTTTACGGGACCGGCGATCGACTTCGAGGCGCAACGGCGGCTGGAGGCGCTGTTGAAGACACGGACGGGACGTACGGGGGACGGGAAGGTCTTCGGGACGTTGCTGCCGATGCTGCGCGAACCGTCCGTCTGGCTGGAAGTCGCCGCGGCGCTGGGCGTGGGAGAAGCGGTTCAGGCAAAGGCGGAAGCCGTCGAGACCTTCTTGCTTCGGCTTGCGTGGCAGTACCCGGCGGCCGGATTTGCGCTGGAGGCCCTGGGCGAGTCTTCGGAAGTCGTGCGCCATCTGTCCGATTCGGGGAACCGTCCGAATTGGAAGACGCTGTTCGCGTCCGTGCTGCGGATGACGCGCTGCCAGCCCGGTCGGTTGATGACGCTGTCGCAGCTGGGAGCCGACTGGTTCAATGACAGCAAGATCCTGAGGTCGGGTCCGCTGAGGAGACAGCTCGTCCTGATTGTGGCGGCCTTCGCGCGGACGGCATCCGATGATGAAAAGGAAATCCTTGCGTCGCTGGGCATCGAGGCGAATCCGTATACGAGCGCGGTGACGGTTTTCGCACCGTTCGGGTTCTGGCTCGACGACGGCACGTCCTTCGACTTCCCGCTGCAGCTCTACCGGAAGGGACTCGTCTGTCAGCTGCCGGCGGAGACGGTGCTGCGGATCGTGCGCATCGACTGGCGTGGGGACGAGAAGAAAATCGCGACAAGCGAGAACGCCGCGCCTCTGATCCGGTTTGTTGCGGCGGGGCGACCGGTCCTCTACACGGAAGGCTATCCCAATTGCGCGGTGCTAGCGTTGATGCGGTGCCTTTCTGGGCAAGGGCTTGTCGCTGCCCATTGGGGCGATGCGGATCTTGACGGATTGAACATTGCCGCACTGGTGCAGGGCAATATGCCGGGCTCGCGCATTGTTGCGGAGGAGGTCATCGCGGTGCCAGGCTGCGTTCCGGGGATCCCTCTGACTGACGCGCAGCGGCAGCGCCTCGCGCGATTCCTGGCGCGCAATCCGGCATGTCCGTACGGGGACTGCCTCAAGATGCTGCTGGACCGCGGATGCTGGTACGAGCAGGAGTCCTTTCCGTTGGGCTGAAGGAGTGTCGTGATGAACAAGTTTACGCCAGAGAAACGCTCGAAGATCATGTCCGCGATCCGGTCGCGGGACACGCTGCCGGAGGGTTTCGAGGGTCAAGACCGTGTCCCGCACATTCTGGAGAAGGGCAGTGACAAGGTGGCGTACGACATCCTGAAAC
>JAEDMC010000272.1 GCA_016303225.1 Kiritimatiellia bacterium | reverse complement strand
GAACATGGTCACGACTTTCTGAAAACCTCTCCCGAAACTTTATTCCATAACCGTAGGAATGCGAAGTCTAAATGCCAATTCAGGCGTTTAGACCTGGGCGGCTTTGCGGCTATGGGATGCTAATGGAACTTGGTATAGGGGATTTCCTTCTTGAGCCTTGCCAGCTTTGACGGACGTTTTGCGGCACGAGGATAATCTACATCTTTGAAACGTACCCCATACTCTGTGAGCACCTGCTCGATCTGCTTGACGTTCATGCCATCGGACGGATTGTACGATTCTCCAGAGGCATTGGATACTTTCCTCGCAATGGCATTGATCTTCGAGTAGGCCACATCGTGCCCAGGCACAACACGCGACAGCAAAGCACGCAACGAAACCTGTGCGCACCTCTTATTCAGCATATTTTGCTGACAGAACATGACGCCACGCATTTTGAAGTTACGCCCACACACGGAAAGATTGTACTCTCCCGGCATTGACACGCAGTTGTGCGGGTGATCGTACTTGCTCAATACAGCTTCGAACACATACCAATTTGGTTCTGCCGGATCTAGTCCATCACACCGAGCGATCATGTATCCAAACAAATCGAATTCGGCCAACAACTCAAATTCCTGCCTGTTATGCACAGGCCTCTTCCAGAATGACAGACGAAAATTGGTTGTTGCGACGTGGTAGCCAAGCGATTTCATTTCTTTTGTGTCGTCATCAAGCAGCCCCACATCAACAAGAGGTTCTACAATGCAACAACAACACTTTGCCGCGCGAGCAATCGAAAAGCACCGATGAATCGTCTGTGATTTCGCGAACCGTTTCTTGACGAAACCGAAATTCGAGAAGGCCGCTGAATGTCCACAAATTCAGCGTCAGCCGCATCTTGAAGACGATGTCGCTCGCAGGAGAGCCGTAAGTTCATTTAAAGACCATCATACTGCCAGCCGTTGCAAGGCATGCGGCTTCAAGCTTACGGACGAAACTTTGCACTGACTTCATTTGCCTTGTCTTTGCCGGCAGTTCCACTGGGCGAACAGCCTCGTCACCGAGGACATGACGAAACATCTCACCTACTGACGAGTAGGTGAAGGTCGATTTTTCGTTCATAGTGCGCCTTTTCATGGTCTTTCGGAATGGTACTTTATCATAATTTTGACCGCCAAATCAAGTATTGAAGCCTAACATCTCCCCGTCCGCAGTTGGATGCTCCCGCATCACCGTCAGCGGTCGACGCGGGCGGAGCCGCCGCCGACCATCTTCTCCACGTCGGCCTTGGTGGCCATCGAGGTGTCACCGGGCGTGGTCATCGCGAGCGCGCCATGCGCCGCGCCGTAGTTGACCGCCTTCTCGGCGTCGTCGAACGTCATGAAGCCGTAGATGAGGCCCGAGGCGAACGAATCGCCGCCGCCAACACGGTCGTAGATCTCGAGCGCGGGGCGCGGAATGGACTGCTTCAGCTCGCCCTGGTACCAGCAGATCGCGCTCCAGTCGTTGATCGTCGCGGACTTCACGGAACGCAGCGTCGTCGCCACGGCCTTGAAGTTCGGATAGATGGCGACGGCCTTCTCGATCATCTTGCGGAAGCCCTCGATCGGCAGCTTCGTCATGTTCGCGTCCACGCCCTCGACCTCGATGCCGAGCGCCGCCGTGAAGTCCTCCTCGTTGCCGATCATCACGTCGACGTACTTCGCGATCTCGCGGTTGACCTCCTGCGCCTTCGCCTGGCCGCCGATGGACTTCCAGAGCGACGCGCGGTAGTTGAGGTCGTAGGACGTCACCGTGCCGTGCTTCTGCGCGGCCTTGAGCGCCTCGATCGCGACCTCGGCGGTCGTCTCGGAGAGCGCGGCGAAGATGCCGCCCGTGTGGAACCAGCGGACGCCCTCCTTGCCGAAGAGCTGGTCCCAGTCGACCTCGCCCGGCTTCAGCTGGCTGATCGCGGTCAGGCCGCGGTCCGCGCAGGAGCGCGCGCCGCGGCACCCGAAACCGCGCTCGACGAAGTTGAGCCCGTTGCGCACCTCGCGGCCGATGCCGTCGAACTTCGCCCACTTCACGTGGCTCACGTCCACGCCGCCCTGCAGCATGAAGTCCTCGACCAGGCGCCCGACCGGGTTGTCCGCGAACGCGGTGACGGCCGTCGTCTTCAGCCCGAAGCAGCGGCGCAGGCCGCGCACGACGTTGTACTCGCCGCCACCTTCCCAGACCTTGAATGCGCGGGCCGTGTGGATGCGTCCGTCGCCCGGATCGAGGCGGAGCATGATTTCACCGAGGGAGGCCGCGTCCCACATGCAGGACCCGGCGGGCTTGACGTTGAGTTTTTCAGACATTTGAGATCTTCCTTCAATAAACCGGTTATCGGATCAGAACCTGGAAACCGCCCGCGACGAAGCGCTCGTAGCAGCCGATGTCGGGCAGTCCGCCCTTCGGGGCGACGCGCGGCGCTCCCGCGAGGTCGGTCGCGGCGTCGTCCATCCAGTCCAGCCAGACCCCCTTGTTCACGCACGGCGAGCCGCCGGCCAGGGAGTAGTCGCCCGCGTCGGCGTCCGCGAACTTCGGGTCGGCGCCGACGGGGCAGTCGGCCCGGATCTCGCTGTCGCCG